>CALVKN010000054.1 GCA_944332715.1 uncultured Bacilli bacterium | reverse complement strand
TTTCCCGACCTACACCCTTAGCAGGGGCGCCTCTTCAGCCTCTTGAGTACTACTCCAAACGCTACTTCTATATTTTATTATAAAAGTAGGCTATTGTCAATCAGTTAAACTTAAATTACGGAGATTATCGATAAATTGTTGCATTGATGTAATATAATCGATACTTCCTTCACTAAATGTTGTCATAGAAGATACATCAATAGTATTAGCATCGTATTCATCAATTATACTATTGATATTTTCTGTATAATTGTTATCGAGAACGATGATTGTATCATAAGTTTCATCTGAGAAATCTTCTTTGATAGAATTTAGAGTGCTTTCAGTTAAAGTATTTTCATCTAAAGAAATTATTTCAAAACCATAGTTTTCTAAAAATTTAAAAACATCATTACTTACTACTAAAGTATTAGTCCCATTTTCGTATGCTTCTTTGCCGATAGCGCGTAAGTCAGCATCTTTTAGTGATAATATTTCCGCTAGTTCATCATATTTATTTTCAACATAATCGATGATTGTTGTACTTTCTAAATATTCAATTAAATAATCTTTAATATTTTTAGCAAGCATTAAATAGTTATTAGGACTCATCCATAACTCTTCAATACCATATGTGTAATTTAAGCCATTGGCAACATCAATAATTAGTAAATTGCCATTAACATTAATCATATCTTTAGCAATATTTTTTTCATTACCTAAACCATTATAGATAAATAAATCTCCTCGAGCGTATTCCTTAAGTTGTTTTTCTGTAAGCTCGTAAGATGCAACATCGGCTTCATTAGGATAAATACTATCAATCTCTGCATAGTCGCTATATAAAAATTCAGTAAGATATTCAATCGGATAAACAGTTGTATAAATAGTTGCATCTTCTAAGTTATCTTTAGTTAAACTACAACCAGTAAGTAAAAGAGCAGATGCTCCTAATAAAAAAAGTTTTTTAATTATATTCATTTAATTTCCTTTCCTTTTTACAGGGTCAAATCCGAATCCTCCGTTGGGATGACATCGAATAATTCTTTTAATCCCCAAATTTATTCCTTTAATTACACCATATTCTTCAATTGCCTCAGCCATATATTCACTACAAGTTGGAGTAAACCTACACATACTATGTGAATGAAGTGGTGTTATTTGATAAGCTCTGATTAGATAAATTAATATTTTTTTCAAGTAACCATCACCCATTAAATTTTACTATAAAATTATAATTTTGTAAATTGTTTTCAAAATAAGAAAAATTTGCTATAATTAATTAGGATTGGATTTGATAGAATGGATTTTTTACAAAAATTTAATATTAAACTAAAAAATAAAAAGTTACTTAGTATAGCACTTACACATAGTAGTTATGCAAATGAACATAAGGGTTGTGAGAACTATGAACGGTTAGAATTTTTGGGAGATGCCGTATTAGAAGTTGTTTCAAGTGAGTATTTTTATTTGCATACCGACTATAAAGAAGGAGAAATGACTAAGCTTCGAGCTAATTATGTGTGTGAAAAGGCTTTAGCAACTTATGCTAGAGAAATAGGTATTGATAAGGAAATAAAATTAGGTCATGGGCAAGTTCATAATTTAAATGATACGATAATTGCGGATGTTTTTGAGGCAGTTGTTGGAGCGATATATTTAGATCAAGGTTTTGATGTAGTTAAAGATTATATTGATAAAATAATTATTCCATACATTAATAAGGAAATGGACTTTAATGCTGATTATAAAACAAAATTACAAGAACTAGTGCAAACTGATAGAAAGTCACTAGAATATGAAGTTGTAAATGAATATGGAGAAGCTCACAAGAGAGTATTTGAAGTAGTTGTCAAAATTGATAATATAATTTATGGAAGAGGAAAGGGTAGTAGCAAAAAAGAAGCTGAACAAAGAGCTGCTTTAGATGCTTATAATAAAAGTCATAGGTGAAATATGTATTTAAAGAGTATAAGAGCACAAGGTTTTAAGTCGTTTGCTGATAAATTAGATTTGGAAATACATCCTGGTATTACAGGAATTGTTGGACCTAATGGAAGTGGAAAAAGTAACATTGTCGATGCTGTTCGCTGGGTTTTAGGAGAACAATCTGTTAAAAACTTGCGGGGATCTAATTCGATGAGTGATGTAATTTTTAGTGGTAGTGAATCAAGAGAGCCACAAAAACGAGCAATGGTGGCGCTAACATTTGATAATACTGATAAATATTTACATAGTGATTTTGCCGAAGTCGAAATAAAAAGAATCGTCTATTCAACTGGAGAAAATGAATATTATATAAATAATTCGAGAGTAAGACTTAAAGATATAACTGATTTATTTTTAGATTCTGGAGCGGGTAATACAGCATTTAATATCATATCACAAGGAAATGTAACTGATATTGTAAATAGCAAGTCAGTTGATAGAAGAAGTATTTTTGAATCAGCTGCTGGAGTACTTAAATATAAAAAAAGAAAAGAAGAATCGCTAAAAAAGTTAGAGAGAACCGAAGAAAATTTAACAAGAATAAAATTAATTATAACAGAACTTGCTAAAACAGTAGAGCCATTAAAAGAACAAAGTGTAATTGCTAAAAAATATAAAAGTATTAAAGGGGAATTAGAAAGTATTGATATTGCTTTAATAGTTCAAGATATTAATGAAATTAATAGTCAGTATAGTATTTTAAAAACAGAGATTGATGCCTTAAAAGAAAATTTACTTACGCTTAAAGTTAGTGATATAGATTCTAATTTAGAAAAATTAAAGTTAAAAAATATAGAGCTAGAAGATACAATCAATAAAAAAAGAGAAGAGTTATTACAAATTAGTGATAAATTAAGTAGTTTAAATAGTGAAAAGCAAATTACTTTGGAACGCCAAAAGTATGAGGTAGACAATCAAAAAATTAATGATAATTTACTTAAACTTAAAGAACAAGAACTTAGTTTAAAGAAAAGTATTGATGTTGCTACTAGAGATGTATCAGAAATAGAAGAAAGCATTAAAGAAGAAAGAAAAAAACATGAAGATATTAAAAATAAGTTATTAGTATTAAAGGTAAAAAGAAGTAATACAAATAGTTCGGTACTCGAAAAAAGTAAGGGCTTATATATTCTACAAAATAAGATAGATATATTAGAAAATAATATTTTGAATGCTGAAAATACACCGGTTGCTGTTAAAAATATTTTAAATAATCCAAGGCTTTATGGAATTCATAATACAATTGGCAAATTAATTGAAGTACCTGATAGATATGTAGTTGCCTTAGATGTTGCTTTAGGTAATGCTACAAATTATATTGTGGTAGATGATGAAAATGCTGCTATAAATGCTATTAATTTTTTGAAAGAACGAAGACTTGGTAGAGCAACATTTTATCCTTTAAATATAATAAAATCACGTTATGTAAATAAGGATATAATTGACAAAGTTAAAAATATACATGGATATATCGGTATCATGGCGGATTTAGTTAGTTTTGATGAGAAGTATCGTAGTATTATTGAAAGAGAATTAGGTCAAGTAATAGTAGTAGAAAATGCTAGTACTTTAGCAGTAATTGGTAAACTAATTGATTATAAATATAGAATTGTTTCGCTAGATGGAGAAATACAACATGCTGGAGGTTCTATTACTGGTGGTACATCTAAGAAAAATACGATGTTAAATGAAAAAAATGAACTAAATAAATTAAAGGATGAATACAATAAACTTAATGTTTTAGTTAATTCAATAAATAATGAACTTGATACTTTAGATAAAGAAATTGCAGATGCTGAAGAAAGAGAAATAGTTTTAAATAAATATGTTATTTTACTTAATGATGAGTTGTTTAATAAAAAGAGTTCTCTTAATAAATATAATGATGAATATAAGAGTTTAACTAGTGAATTATCTGGCATTAAAGATTTAGCAACTGATAAGTTAAATGATCACTTAGTTGAACTTCTAGAACAAATTAATAAAACTAGTAAGGATAAAGAAATCATTAATAATGAAATAAAGAGAATTAAGAGAGAAAAAGATGACGTAGTTTTAGAAATTAATACATTAGAAAAAAATATGCGAGATGCTAATAGTAATTATAATAGTGTTAGTAATGAACTTAAAAATAAGGAAGTATTATGTGGTAAATTAGAAGTAAAATTAGATAATTTACTTGATACTTTAAATGATGAATATAATTTAACATTTGATTATGCTAATGTGTCTTATACTCTAGATATGGATGCGGATATTGCAAGAGAAAAGGTACAAACTCTAAAAAAGGAACTAAACTCTTTGGGAGATGTAAATTTAGGTTCAATTGAAGAATATGAAAGATTAAGTACAAGATATGACTTTTTAAATAATCAAAAAAGTGATTTAGAAAACTCTAGTGCTGAGTTAAAAGATATCATTAAACAAATGGATGATATAATGGTTGAAAAGTTTGAAAAATCATTTAAAGATATTAGTGTGGCATTTACAGATATATTTAAACTGATGTTTAAAGGTGGTAAGGGTGAGTTAAAACTTAGTGATCCAGAAGATTTACTTAATACAGGAATTGATATAATTGCTATTCCTCCGGGAAAAAAGATTAATTCACCAGTTTCTCTTAGTGGGGGAGAAAAGGCTTTAACTGCAATATGTTTACTATTTGCAATGTTAAAAGTTAAGCCATCACCATTTGTTATACTAGATGAAGCTGAAGCAGCACTGGATGAAGTTAATGTCGATATGTTTGGTAAGTATTTGGTTCATGAAAAAAAGACTAGCCAATTTATCGTTATAACTCATAAAAAGAGAATGATGGAATATTGTGATTCTTTATATGGTATAACAATGCAAGAATCTGGAGTAAGTAAGATAGTTAGTGCTAAATTGGAAGATTAAAAAGACCGTTTAAAAAATATAATGGTCTTTTTAAATTCTATATTATTATAATTTGTAAAATTTTTTTAATATTTCGACACAGTCTGACAAATTATTTGCTTTCTTTGTGGTAATATACACTTTCGAAAGGAGGTAAAA
>CALVKN010000053.1 GCA_944332715.1 uncultured Bacilli bacterium | reverse complement strand
GTTGCTCTTGCATATGTACTACCACTTTTATTTCCTGCTCCACTACCAAAATCTTCTTGATTTGCTGTTAAACTTATTGCACTTCCCGTTTGAAATGATAAGTTATCTGTTGTTGCAGTACCTGCATTAACGCTGATATTTCCCGTTCCTCCACCTTGAGCTGTAAAGTATGCATATGTCGCTCCAATTACTACGGCAATAAATGTTATCACCCCAAGAAATGATAACGCCAATACTTTTTTCTCATTTTTTACTTCCATAATTTTCAAATCCTTCCTTTACTCTAAGTTAAGTATAAAACATTTAATAAAATTTAGCAATGTAAAATTTTGTCAAATTATATGTTTTTTTGCTTATTTTCCCTTTATCTACCTCCTATATTTCCCATAGTACCAAAAAAAAAAAAAAAAAAAAAAAAAAAAAAAAAAAAAAAAAAAAAAAAAAAAAAAAAAAAAAAGTCAAGGATTTTGGGAAATTTTCTTAACTTTACATAAATTTACAATGTTTACATAATTCTTCACACTTTTTGTTATTTCTAAATCCTTGTAACATATTCTTATATCTTTCGCTATTTTGAATATCTTCTATATTTTCTTCAAATATATTACCTAAATTTATTATACCTTTACTATCCAAGCAACAGGGTACTACTGTACCATCTACTAAAATACCTAAGTGATCTCTTAAAGCATAACAAGTACCTACTTCATTATAGTAATTATTATTAAGGTCCGGCCAGATAAACTCACTATCAAAATCAATATAAGTATTATGATCTAATTTAGTATGTTTAGTAATTGTTGTATTATATTTATCTTCAAGTAATTTAATTATTTCTTTCTTATATGGACTATTAACCCAAATACGATAATTAATATAAGTATATTCTTTTAAGTTTTCTGCTACTTCAAATATATCATTTATATAATCATTTAATGATTTATTATACTTTTTATCAAAACTATGTAATGATATATTTATTTGTCTAATATTTTTATTATTAATAATTCTTTTAATTAAATAACCATTAGTAGTTATATTGACAAAGTAATTATTACTTGATGCAATATCTATAAATTCATTAATTAAGGGATGTAATAAGGGTTCACCCATTACATGGAAATATAAATAGTTAGTAGTATTTTTTAACTTATTTAAAATAATTTTGAAGTTTTCTTCACTCATAAACATACTCTTACGAGTATTTTTAATACAAAAACTACAATCTAAATTACAATTATTAGTTATTTCAATATAAAATTTTTTCATAAGAATATTCTATCAAACTTTTTATCTTTTTTCTAAAAAAATCACTCTGTAGCGTAATAAATTGATGAAAATCAGAAAAAATTACGCTACAGAGTAATTTTTGAAATATAATATTATCACAAAATATTCATTTATTTTATAGTTTTTTTAAGTTATAATATAAATATAAGAATCGAGGGATAAATATGGCTTTTATCGATGTAAAAAACTTGTCTAAAATTTATCAAATGGGTGAAGTAAAAATTAAGGCAATTGAAAATGTTTCTTTTTCAATTGATGAAGGAGAACTTGTTGTTATCCTTGGTCCATCTGGAGCTGGTAAAACAACTATTTTAAATATCCTCGGAGGCATGGATTCACCAACTAGTGGTAGTATTATTATTGATGGTACAGATATATCAAAGTATAATCGTAAAGAACTTACTAAGTACAGAAGATATGATATTGGCTTTGTCTTTCAATTTTATAATCTTGTTGGTAACTTAACTGCCCTAGAAAATGTCGAACTTGCTAATCAAATTTGTAAGAATCCCAGAGATAGTAAAGAAACACTAAAAAGTGTTGGTCTAGAAGGTAGAATGGATCACTTCCCTGCTCAACTTTCTGGTGGAGAACAACAAAGAGTATCTATTGCCAGAGCACTTGCTAAAAATCCTAAAATACTACTTTGTGATGAACCTACCGGAGCCTTAGATAGTAAGACCGGTAAAATGATTATTGAACTTTTACAAGATACTTGCCATAAAACTAAAACTACTACTATTATCATTACTCATAATGCCATTATCGCAGGAATTGCTGATAAAGTAATCCGCGTTAAAAATGGAACAATTGAATCAATCGAAGTTAACAAAAATCCTAAGAGTGTTAAGGAGATTGATTGGTAATGCTAATATTTAAAAATACTTTTATAAAAATCAAAAAACAACTTGGTAGATTTATCTCTTTAGTCTTTATTGTTGCTCTAGGTTCGGCATTCTTCGCCGGAGTCCGCGAAACATCTAGTGATATGATTAAAACAATGGATGAATATTATGATGAGTCTAATCTAATGGACTTTCGTATAGTTAGTACTATGGGGTTAACTCCAGATGACTTAAATGAACTTAAAAACTTAGATAACTCTTATATAGTTGAAGAAAACTATTCTTATGAAACAGTTATTGATGGTGATGCCACCAAAATATATGGATTAACTGAAAATATCAATAATGTAACCCTTTTATCGGGTAATATGCCTACATCTAATGATGAATGTCTCGTAATGGATGGAACATATAATATCGGAGATGTTATAACTATCGAAGATGAAAATTATAGTGATTATTTAAATACTAACACATTCACCGTTGTTGGTACTATACGTAGTAGTATGTATATTTATAAAAATTTAGGTATATCAACAGTTTCTGACGGTAAACTTGATAATGTAATATATATACCAAAAGATAACTTTAATTTAGAGTATTACACCGAAATATATTTAATTGCCAAAAAGGCTCAAGAAGAAACCTCTTATGAAAATGGCTATGAAGAAGTAACTGGTAATTTACTTACTGAATTAGAAGAATTAGCTCCTATCCAAGAAACAAAAAGATATGAACAAATTAAAAAAGAAGCAATGGAAAGTATTTATGATGCTCGTGAAGAAATTAATAATACTAGAAAAGAAAATGAACAAAAATTTAGTGATGCCTTAAAAGAATTAAATGATGCCCAAAGTGAAATTAACTCCGGTTACAGGGAAATTGAACAAGGCTATAGTAAACTTGAAAACCAAAGAATTCAAATAGAACAAGAATTTGCTAGTACTGAAGCAACACTAAATGATAACTTAAATACTATTAATGCATCCCTTAGTGCTTTAGGAATTCCTACAACTAGTATTACAGATTCGATTAGTGCCTTAAATACCAATTTAGATACACTTAATAGTATTTTAGCAACCCTTGATCCTAATAGTGAAGAATATGCCCTATATAATGCTCAAATTACTAATATTAATACATTAATAAGTAGTTTAAATCAAATTAACGATGGCTTTACTTCTCTAAATGAAGGAAGAAATACTTGGAACAATACTTATAACGAAACAATTAATACCCTAAATTCTAATAAAGAAACCCTAGATAATTCTCAAGCCGAGTTAAATGATGGATTCGCCGAATATAACACTAACTATGAAGCATTTCAAACCGAAATAAATGATGCCTTACAAAAAATTAGTGATGCTGAGGCCGAAATCGAAAATCTTGAAAGACCTGAATGGTATTTATTTGACCGTGAAGATAATTCCGGTTATACAACATTTTTAGAATCTGCTACAAAAATCGATGCAATCGCTGCTGTATTTCCTATATTTTTTATCGCTGTAGCATTTCTAATGTGCCTTAATACTATGACTAGAATGATTGAAGAAGAAAGAACAGAAATAGGTATATTTACATCTCTTGGTATTAGTAAATATAAAATAATTTTAAGTTATGCCCTATATGTATTAATTGCAACATCTCTTGGTATTATTATTGGGCTATCTATTGGCTATACTGTTATACCTCGCATTCTATACAATGTCTATACTAACGCTTTTATCATACCAAGTCTAAAAACTTATGCCAATATTCCAGTATGTATAACAATTATTGAAGTATGTTTACTTACTATGAGTCTAGTAACAGTTTATGCGGTAGGTAGAAACTTCAAATATGCTCCAGCTACCCTACTAAGGCCAGTAAGTCCTAAAAGTGGTCGTAAGGTACTGCTTGAAAAAATAAACTTTATTTGGAAACTTATATCTTTCTCATGGAAAGTAACTATTAGAAACTTATTTAGATACAAAAAAAGAATTATTATGACTCTAGTAGGTATATCAGGTTGTACTGCCCTACTTCTAACTGGTTTTGGTATCCGTGATAGTATATCCCGTATTCTAGAAATCCAATTTGAAGAAATTGAAACTTATGATTCTATGTTAATATTAAATGATGAAGTAAATGATGTTAACACAGAAATAAATAATTTCTTAAGTAATAACCAAGTCGAAAATCCTTTATATGCTCACATGGAAAACTTAACATTTAGAACTGATGATAAAATAATCGATTGTTATGCTTTAGCATTCGAAAATAACGATATTACTGAGTATTTCCACTTACGAGATACTAGTGATAATCCCCTAGAACTAAATGATGAAGGAGCAATTATAACTGAAAAAATCGCTGACTTATTAAATGTCGATGTCGGAGATACCATCACTCTTCGCGATAGCAATAATGAAATATATATAGTAAAAGTTGCAGCAATAAGCAGAAATTATATTAATAACTATATTTATATGAGTAAAGACTATTATAATCTAGCATTTAAAGATATTACTTATAATACAATAATAACTAATATCGATGATAAAGGTGATATTTTAATTAATAGTAATTATTTTAGTAATATCCAATATACTGAAGATAACGTATCAATGCTACAAGATATAATCGATAGCATGAATAGTATCGTATTTTTAATAATTGGTTTTTCGTCTTTCCTTGCAATCACTGTTCTTTATAATTTAACAACTATTAATATTAGTGAAAGACTAAGAGAAATCGCAACATTAAAAGTCTTAGGATTTAACGATAAAGAAATATCAATGTATGTATACAGGGAAACAATCATTTTAACCATTATTGGTATCTTTATTGGTATATTCTTTGGCCTTGCTCTAAACTATTTTGTCCTTACTGTAGCTGAAACAGATGAAATAATATTCATTAAAGAAATACATTATTTAAGTTATATTTATACTCTAATAATAATGGTATTATTTACAATTATTGTTCAGTTTATTACTAATAGTATTCTTAAAAAAGTTAACATGGTTGATTCCTTAAAATCAGTAGAATAAGAAAAAAATCATACTTTAAATAGTATGAATTTTTTTTACTATAATAATGATATTTGTTTCTTAGTTAAGCCAGTTATCTTGGATATTAAATCTAAGGCAATGCCATTTT
>CALVKN010000052.1 GCA_944332715.1 uncultured Bacilli bacterium | reverse complement strand
CCTCCAACACGACGTGATTTAACTTCTAATGCTGGCTTTATGTTTTCTAAAGCAGCATTATATACTTCAAGAGCTGGTTTTCCAGTTTGTTTTTCAACAATTTCAAAAGCTTCATAAAGAATTTTTTGAGCTGTTCCTTTTTTACCATCAGTCATTATTTGGTTAACAAGTTTAGTAACAACTTTGGAATTATATATAGGATCTGGAAGCACATCTCTTTTAACTGCTCTTCTTTTACGCATAATTTTCTCCTCCTAATCTATTATTTCTTATCTTTTTTAGTTCCGTATTTACTACGTCCTTGTTTTCTGTCTTGTACGCCGTGAGTATCAAGTGTACCACGAACGATGTGATAACGAACACCGATTAAGTCTTTAACACGACCACCTCTTACTAAAACAACACTGTGTTCTTGTAAGTTATGTCCTTCACCTGGAATATAAGCATCGATTTCCTTTCCGTTAGAAAGTCTAACACGAGCAAATTTTCTTAAGGCTGAGTTCGGTTTCTTTGGTGTTCTTGTAGCAACTTTTGTACAAACGCCTCTTTTTTGAGGGCTCTTTGTATCAGTTTGTTTCTTTTCAAGAGTATTGTATCCAACGTTTAATACTGGACTTTTACTCTTTTTAGTTTTCTTGCTACGATTTTTCTTAACAAGTTGATTAATTGTAGGCATAATATCCTCCTTTCATTAACACACATCCTGGTGTATCAAAACTTCCTTTAAACTAGGTTCTACCTAAGTAGAACCCGTTTTTAAACGCACTATTAATATATCACTATTAGCATATGATTGTCAAGCAAAAATGATCAATCAAAAACTATTATATAAAACATAGATAAAATATACCGCAACTAATAAGGCAATTAGTAATATACCACTTAAAATAAGCATTTCTACCAAACCCCATCCACCATTATTTAGTTTCTTCATATCTTATCCTTCCTCTTGTAAATTTTTTAGGTAATTTTGCTTTACCCACAATAGCTTTTAGTATATCTGTTAGTGAGCAATCGGTTATATCATAGCTTTCACTAAATGGAAAGTTTTCTAATACATAATTTAAAACTATTAATTCGTGTTCACTTAACTCATCGACCCATAAAGTTTCTGAAGAAAAATCAATATTAATAAAAAAACGGAATAGATCTGCAGTAACATCTGGGCCCGCAATAGATGAAAATTCACTAAATGTTGCAATACTCTCAAAAGGAATGAACCCTTCGGTCATACGTGGTGCATAATCATTTACTACTTTATCCATTTCGACAAAATGATTCTTTTTTAAATAATCATATTTGCATTGATTTTTCAAAGAACTTTTAATATTTTCAAAATTAATTTCTTCCATAATCCACACCTGTGCCCTAATTATATTAAAATATATGAGCAAAGTCAATTTTTATAAATGTCCTTTACAAAATTGTTTAGCATTGATAAAAGCTCCTGTTTTCACCATTTTGTGGTAAACTCCAAAATGGGATTTTATGTATATTACTCTATACTATCTACCACCGAATGCCTCATCAATGCTTCTTCGATATTTTTCACTTTGCATAAATGCCACTAGTTTGGGACCTGCGACTATTTTTAAATAGTCTTCTAAAGTTATATTTTGCCCTTCATAAATACCTACGGAATCTAAACTAAAGTGTTCATTTAATGAATAAAATCCTGGAGTATAATTTATATAGTCTTCTGTATACCTAATGATATCATTTGCCATGCACATCTCTGGCATATATTTTTCTAGTTCCGTTTGCAAACGCACAATATCTTCTTCTAGTAAAACAGGACTTAAACACGCGATACCAGCACAAACTAATTGTTCTAACGAATAATATTCTTCTTCCATAATGCCCTCCTTAATTGGTACATATTATAAAATAAGGCAAAAAAAATATCAACAAAATGTTGATATCTTCAAGAATTAAACTAATTCTACTTCAGCACCAGCTTCAGTTAATTGAGTCTTAATAGCTTCTGCTTCTTCAGATGGGATATTTTCTTTAATATTTCCACCATTATCAGCAACAGCTTTAGCTTCAACTAATCCTAAACCAGTAATTTCTTTAATGATTTTAATAACTGCAATTTTGTTTCCACCAGCTGATTTTAATACAACTGTCTTAGTAGATGGGCCAACTTCCTCTGCACCAGCAGCTGGAGCTGCAGCAACAGCAACAGCCATTGGATCTACTCCAAATTCTTCTTTCATTGCATCAACTAATTCTTTAACTTCAAGAATTGTCATTTCTTTTAAAGCACTTATAAAATCTTCCTTATTTAATTTAGCCATATTTTATTCCTTCCCTTCCATTTGTTCTGCATATAAGTTTAAACTTATTGCTAAATCTTTAACATATTGCATCATACCACCAGCAAGCATAGTAAGTAGTCCTTCTCTTGATGGAATAGATGCGTATTCTTTAATTACAGATAAATCTGCAACATCACCACTGATTACACCAACACGAATATCTAACTTATCATGAGATTTCGCAAATTCAGAGATTATCTTGATAGGTTCAAGTAATGTCTTACCAAATAGGATTGCATTTGGTCCTTCAAGAAAATCATCTAAATTGATTTTTAGTTCATCAGCAGCTCTTTTAAGTAAAGTGTTTTTATAAACCTTAACATCAGATTCAACTTCACGAAGCTTACGACGTAAGTCACTTAACTCTTCAACAGTCATACCTTGATATTGGAATATAATAACAGATTCACTTGATTTTAGCTTGTCAACGATTTCATCAACAATAGCTTTTTTGTGTTCAAGAATTTTTGAGCTTGCCATTTTTCCTCCTTATATATTTAGAAAAGCTTCCCTAGGGAAGCTCAAAACAAAAAGTATTTAAGTTCCCCTCGGTAGGACTTACTGCTGCCTACTGTCTTTGGTTTTGCTTTTTCTAACGCATATTATATTATAAATTCAATTAAATGTCAAAACTATTTTTATCTACTTTGATACCAGGTCCCATAGTAGTAGAAATAGTAATATTTTCAATGAATGCACCTTTTACTGTACTTGGTTTAACTTTAGCAATAGTAGTTACTACATATTGTAAGTTTTCAAGTAACTTAGATTCATCAAATGATACTTTACCAATTACTGTATGAACATTACCGAATTTATCATTCTTATATGTAACCATACCTTTTTTAATGTCTTTAACAGTATCTCCAACTTTAGTTGTAACTGTACCAGTTTTTGGGTTAGGCATTAAATTTCTTGGTCCAAGTATATTACCAATTTTACCAACTTCAGGCATCATATCTGGAGTAGCAACAACAACATCAAATCCAAACCAGTTTTCATTTTTGATTTTATCAATCATGTCTTTGTCACCAACAAAGTCAGCACCAGCAGCCTTAGCTTCTTCAGCAAAAGCTCCTTTAGCAATAACTAAAACTGTCTTAGTTTTACCAGTTCCATGAGGAAGTGATAAAGAACCTTTTAATTGTTGGTCTGCTTTTTTAGAATCGACATTTAGTTTAAGAGCCACTTCAACAGTACTATCAAATTTGGTTGTAGAAGTAGTTTTAACTAATTTTATTGCATCTTCAGCATTGTAAACTTTAGTTTTATCAACGTTTTTTGATGCTTCCACATATTTCTTACCGTATTTTTTCATTTTTACCTCCTTAATTGTGGTTAATTAAGCGGACAATTTATAACTTTAAAATTAATTTTCTTCAGATTCTTCTGTTTCTGCTTTTTCATCATCGTGAGTTGGAACATCAACATTATCTGCTTCAGCCATTTCTTTAGCTTCTGCTTCAAGTTCAGCAAGTTCAGCATCACGTTTTGCTTGTTCTTTTTCTTCTGCTGCGGCTTCGGCTGCTTGTTCAGCAAGTTCAGCATCATTAAGTCCCTTAACAGCAATTCCCATATTTCTTGCAGTACCTGCAATAATATTCATTGCAGCATCAACATCGTAAGCATTTAAATCAGGTAGCTTAGTTTCTGCTATATCTCTTAAATCCTTTTGAGTTATTGTAGCAACTATTTCGTTAGCACCTTTCTTGCTTCCTTTGTTAACTTTAGCAACCTTTTTAAGTAAGAATGCTGCTGGAGCAGTTTTTAGAACAAAATCGAATGAACGATCATCATAAATCGTAATTTCGCATGGAACTACATCACCCATTTTGTCGCGAGTTGCTTCATTGAACTTTGAACAAAAATCACCCAAGTTAATTCCAGCAGGTCCTAAAACAGTACCAACTGGTGGTGCAGGTGTTGCTTTACCAGCTTCGATTTGTAATTTAATTTTCTTTACGACTTCTTTAGCCACGAAAACACCTCCTAAAAAATTTTTCGCGTAAGTGGTCTGGGCAAGTCCGCAAGTGTCCCTCCCACTTAACAAATTATATAAACATATAAACTTGCATTAATGATATTACCATAAATATTATGATTTTACAAGAAGTTTACGGCATTTTTTAGAAAAATATGCCATGTTTTTGTAATACTCCTTTAAATAATACTTGGAACTTAATGTAAAATATGATAATATTAATATAAAGATGAGGAGGAATTACTTTGGCTAGGAAATTTTTTAATCAAAAAGTAAAAGGTTCTTCTAATAAATCAATGATTGCTTACATAATTGTTGGGGTTTGTTTGTTACTAGTTTTTTTGTGTGTTATTCTTGTAGTTGTTCTTTCAAATAGAACTCCAGATGATGCAGTGGTTGAAATTAGAGATGTTGTAACCGTTGAAATAAATAGTGAATTACCTGATAAAACGTTATTTTTCTCAGAACTACAAAACGTTGAAGAAGATGATATTGATGTTTCTTTTGCTGATGCTGATTTAACAGAAGTTGGAGAGTATCCAATTGAAATAAATCTTTATGGAGAAACTTATGAATCAAAACTTGCTGTTGTTGATACGCAAGCACCAGAATTAATAGCTCGCAATTATAATGTTAATGTTGGTGAGAGTTACAGTGCTGAAGATTTTGTTGAAAGCTGTAGTGATAATAGCGGTAAGGAATGCTTAGTTAGTTTTTATACGTTGGGCATGGATCAAGATGGTGTTAGCATAGATTATAGTTCATTTACAGAAGAAGGAACTTATACTGTTCAAATAATTGCTAGTGATGATTCTGGAAATGCTACTACTGCTACATCAGCAACTCTTACAATCGGAGAATCTAGCGGACCAGTTACCCCAACAACATGTACTTATGGTAATTCAGAATATGATTCTAATACATATATTTTAGGTGTTAATGTAACACAAAATGGTTGTGCTCTGGATTTAAACCTTTACCAAGATGAATCCGTTACAGCGCCAGCATATGATTTGGCAGATACTGATACTGAAAAATTACAAAAAGAAATTAGCAAATTAAATATTAGTGAAAACTTAAAAAAGAATCTTAATAGAGTTATTACTCCTGTACTTAATAATGCCGGTACTGGTATAGTAGGTTATACAGTTCATCAAGAATTATCTATACAATATGAAGATGGCCATGAAGAAGTAGTTGCAAGTTATTATATCAATACTAATGGTGATAGAGTATATTCTATTAATACTTATAATTTAGATTAAAAA
>CALVKN010000051.1 GCA_944332715.1 uncultured Bacilli bacterium | reverse complement strand
CCGTTTTTGTTTGTAGTTTTTGGATAAGTAAGATATAATGTTTATATGGGATGTGATTTTGTGAAAAAAGTATTTTTGAGTTTTGTAATGTTACTTGTTATGCCTTTAGTGGTTAATGCTCAAAGTGTGGATACTGCTAGTGCATATTTAGATTTAGAATTACCTGATAGTTGGTATGTATTTACAAGAGATAATTTAGATAATAATAGTGATTTAGAAGAATTAGAACTTACCAAAGATTATGTGATGGATTATTTTTTAGAATATGATTTATATGTTAATGCATTTGATGAAGATTATGATTTTTATGTATATATGAATACTACTGAAGATATTGGTAATTTAGATGATTATTACAATTTTGAAGTAGATGATTTAGCAGTTGAATTAATGAATATGTATGGTGCAGATTCATATGAAATTTATGATAATGATTATAAATTTATTAGAATGGATTATGAAAGTGATGGATATTATATTTTAGATTACTATACTATTATTGATGATAAAAGTTATATATTTAGCGTCCAAAAGTTAACAGAAATTAATAATGATGATCAGGTGATGATGGAAGAAATTGTTGATTCTATTCATTTTGATAATTATGTTGATAATGGATTAAATGAAATTATTATAGTTTCAATTGGTGTTAGTATAGTACTTATATTGATGCTAATTGTATATATTGTTTCTAAAAGACAAGATAAAAAGGTAAGTCAAGAAACTGTCTAGTTAGTTAGACAGTTTTATTTTGGGTTAAAATTTATGTTATTATTATGATATGGGTGATTTTATGGATATAAAGGATATGCCAAAGATTGTTTTACATTTACATTTGGATGGCTCTATTGATATTCTTGATGCCAGAAAGTGGTCGAGAGAAGATGGTTTTGAATTTACTAAAAAGGAATTGTTAAATGAATTACAAGTAAGTGATGATTGTCATAGTTTAAATGATTATTTAGAAAAATTTACTTTACCATGTAAGTTGTTGCAGACTTGTGAAAGATTGGAGATATGTTCTTATCATTTATTTATGAGGCTTGCTAGGATGAATGTTTTATATGCAGAGGTTAGATTTGCTCCGATGAAGCATTTGGAGAAAAATTTAAATTTAGATGATGTGGTAATATCTGTTGTTAATGGGATGAATAAAGCTAGTGTTGATGCAGGCATTATGGGAGGAATAATACTTTCAATGATGCGAGGGGATGCTAAAGAGGACAATTTAAATGTCATAAATATTGCTAAAAAGTATTTAGGTAGAGGTGTTGTAGCAGTTGATTTAGCTGGAGCAGAAAGTGTGTATCCAACAAGGGATTATATTGATTTATTTAGGTATGCTAATAGTCTTGGTATTCCCTATACAATTCATGCCGGAGAAGCAGCAGGTGTTGATAGTATTAATGCTGCAATGGATGCGAAAACTAAGAGGATTGGGCACGGAATTAGATGTATTGATGATAAACGTGTGGAAAAAGAAATAATTGATAATGAAATATTACTCGAAGTTTGTGTAACTAGTAATTATCAAACGGAAGCTATAAAAGGGAGTCATCCAATAGAAAAATTATATAGGGATGGTGTAAAAATAAATATTAGTACTGATAATGATACAGTATCAAATATAGATATAAATAAAGAATATGAAAGAATTTTAAATGAAACAAATTTAACTATTAATGATTTATGGAAGTGTAATAGAAATTCAATTGATTATATATTTGCTAATCAAGAAATTAAAGATAAACTGAAAAAAGAATTTGAAAATTAAATTTCGAATTCTTTTTTCTTAATTATTACTATATACTTATTGGGATTTGGTAATGAATTTCCCGTATTAGGGATATCAATAGTTATATTATCATTATTGGATATTTCTTCTTCTATTGGATCGTTTGGTTTTTCATAATCAATGAAATATAATAACCCTAATGCATCATCATTAATGTAATTTTCTTTATTGTTAAAGTTGTAGATTACTTTTTCATTTGAAGTATAAATTTCATAATAACTATTAGTTAAGGGAGAAGCAAAGATATAAATATTGTTTTGAACTTTGAAGGGAAAACAAATATCTTCTTGACAGACTTTGGTGATATCCATATCAGTTTTTATCCCATTGATACTATAATGGTTAAATGTAATATTAGAGGTATTTTCATCAATATCAATAATTACTTTTTCTTTAGTAGTTTCATCTATGAATTTATATTGTCCATTTTTTAGTCTAATATTATCTTCTTTAGATGTTAAACTTTTAACTAAATTATCATTTGAATCATATATAGATATATTATTTTCTATTATTTGATCGTCCTTTATAGTACTTACTGTTATATCTTGAAAATCATCAATAATTACAGTTATTTGAAAAGGATTATAGAAAAATTCATATCCTGTTATAAGGCCATTATCAATTTCTAAACTTTTATTAGTAAAATCAATTACATAAGTACCCTTATTTTGATATTTTAAATTAATGGTATAATTGTATTTTAATATATCATCATTACTTATATTATAACTATTTAGAGCAACCGGACTTTTTATAGTTATTTCCTCATTGGGGTTTAGTTTGTAGGTTACATTAGTGAATTCGAATTGTTCAGTTAGGTTATTAAATTTTGCTTTATGCTTTCTAGTTCTTTGGTGTTGTCTACTTTTTCATGATTTTCATCTACAATATAGAATGTATAATCGGGTAATGTATGTTGCCATATGAGAGTTTGAATTGTAGTAATATATAAGTCACTAGTATCAAATACACTTAAATAACTTAAATTGTTAATATAATTTTCATCAGTTATTTTATAGTTGATAAATGGACTTAATTCAAAATAAAACAAGTAATTAATTCTTTTAGTTTCATATGGATAATAGATTATACTTTCATCATTTTGAATAGCAATAGAAAATTCATTAGCCTTAACATTTAATGGAATAAGTAATAGTAATAAAAATAAAATTTTCTTCATATATTTCCTCCTTGGTTTAGTATCCTAGCACAAGTTAATATTTATTGTCCATAGGAGATTTTGTCTACTTTTGTCGAACTTTTTTGCCTTTTGTCGAAAATGTCTAATTGGAATATTATATTGACAAGTGTAATATAGTGTTATATACTGTATAACAAGGAGGCAGTAATGAAAATAATTATAAGTAATAGTAGTTCTGTACCTATATATGAGCAGATAAAAAATGCGATAAAGATGCAAATAATGAATGGTGAGTTGGGTGAAGATGAAGCGTTACCATCGATAAGAAGCTTAGCGCAAGATATTAAAATAAGCGTTATGACGATAAAGAAGGCTTATGATGAGTTAGAAAGTGAAGGATATTTAATATCAAGACAGGGAAAAGGTACTTTTGTTGCTCCGAAGAATACAGAACTGGCTAGGGAACAAGCACAAAGAGATATTGAGAGTCATATTGAGAAAATCGTAAATATTGCTAAACAGTTTAAGGTAAAAAAAGAAGATATAAAAGATTTAATTGATATTTTTTATGGAGATGAATTATGAATAAGACAATAGAAATTAAAAATTTAATTAAGAGATATGATAGTAATTTTCAACTTGGAGAATTAAGTTTGGATATACCAAGTGGAGAAATTATTGGTTTAATCGGCGAAAATGGGGCTGGTAAGACTACACTGATTAAATCGATATTGGGCATTTTGCAAGTAAACAAGGGAGAAATTAAAATATTTGGTAATGATACTATAAAAAATGCTGCCAAGATAAAAGAAGATATTGGAGTAGTATTAGATAATACTTTTTTTCCAGAGATATTAAATGCTAAAGATATTGATTCAATTATGAAAAGTATTTATCAGTCTTGGGATAGTAAGTTATATTATGATTATTTAAAGAATTTTGATATACCTGTTGATAGTATTATTAAAAAGTTATCAAAAGGAATGCGCAAAAAATTAGAGATTGCTACGGCCCTTGCTCATCATCCTAAGTTATTGGTTCTTGATGAACCTACAAGTGGGCTTGATCCAGTTGTTAGAAATGAGGTTTTAGATATATTTTTAAAGTTTATTGAAGATGATGAACATACTATTTTGTTTTCAACTCATATAACAAGTGATTTAGAACATATTGCAGATGAGATTATATTTATTGATGATGGCAAAGTTTTACTGAATAAATCTAGAGATGATATACTCGATAATTATGGGATACTTAAATGTAATTTGGATGAGTTTGCCAAGATAGATAAAAGCGATTATATAGCATATAAAAAGAATAAATATAGTTATGATATTTTAGTTAGTGATAGAAACAAAGTAAGTAAAAAATATAAGAATATGGTTGTTGATAAAATAACTTTGGAGGATTTGATGGTATTAATGATAAAGGGGGATAAAACATGTTAGGGTTAATAAAAAAAGATTTACTAATGATTAAAGGTAATATGAGACAAGTAATGTTATTTTTGATTGTATTTTTAATACTTGCTTTACAAGAGAATAATATTATTGTCATTGTGCCAGTGTTTGTTTCGATGATGGTTTTTATAACAACATTTAGTTATGATGAATATAATAAGTGGGATGCTTATGCAATAACTTTACCAATTTCTAGAAAGGATATAGTTAAATCTAAATATATTACTAGTGTAATTTTGTGGTTAATAGCACTTTTGGTAACTGTTGTTATCGTAGGAATTATGGGGATTTTTGAACAAAATATAGATTACTTTGAAATGTTTGGAATGATTTTAGGATGTGCACTTTCAATTGTGTTACTTGAGGCAGTAATGTTTCCCTTGATATTTAAATTTGGAGTTGAAAAGGGGCGGATTGGATTATTTGTAGGTGTGTTTGCTATTGCGGCATTACTAGGGTTTGTTTTTACTGGAATTGATTTAGAAAATACTAATGGTTTTATTGAACTATTTAATAAATATTATTATGTATTAATACCATTAGTAGCAATTATATTGTTAGTAATATCTTATTTTGTATCTAAAAGAATATATTTGAAGAAAGAATTTTAGAAGAACATATTTATAATTAAAAAATACTTGACCGGGAGTAACTCCCTGGTAGTATATTTAAAATGTACTAGGAAAAAATAGTATGGAAGGAAGGTATATTTTATGGAATATGTAAAATTAAATAATGGGGTAGAAATGCCAATACTTGGTTTTGGTGTTTATCAAATACCTAGGGAAGAAACTAAAAAATGTGTCTTAGATGCCATAAGCGTGGGCTTTAGAGCAATCGATACTGCGCAAAGTTATTTTAATGAAGCAGAAGTTGGGGATGCTATTAAAGAAAGTGGCATACCAAGAGAAGAATTTTTTATAACTACTAAGATATGGATTGATAATTATGGTTATGAAAAATGTAAGGCATCAATAAAAGAATCACTAAAAAAACTTAAAACTGATTATATCGATTTAGTGTTACTTCATCAACCATTTAGTGATTATTATGGGGCTTATAGAGCTCTTGAAGAATTATTGAAGAAGGAAAAATTAGAGCAATTGGAGTAAGTAATTTTTATCCGGATAGACTTGCTGATATGTGTTTGTTTGGAAGAAAAGTTGTTCCTGCCGTTAATCAAGTGGAAACTAATCCATTGAATCAACAAGTAAAGGCTCAAGAAAATATGGAAAAATATGGAGTACATATTGAAGCGTGGGCACCATTTGGTGAAGGAAAAAACAATATGTTTAGTAATCCAACTTTAGTGGAAATTGGTAAGAAATATAATAA
>CALVKN010000050.1 GCA_944332715.1 uncultured Bacilli bacterium | reverse complement strand
TATAAAATAAATTTTGTTCAAGTTTTCATCACTATGTGTGCCTTGAACGAAGTGAAAGGAATGAAAGTTTATATGAAAAAGATAATATTAACTGGTGATAGACCTACCGGAAGGCTACATTTAGGGCATTACGTAGGTTCTTTGAAAAATAGAGTGGATTTACAAGAAAGTGGCGAATTTGATAAAATATATATAATGATTGCTGATGCACAAGCTTTAACGGATAATTTTGATAATCCTAGTAAAGTAAGAGATAATGTTATTGAAGTGGCATTAGATTATTTGGCGGTAGGAATTGATCCTAAAAAGACTACAATATTAGTACAATCAGAAGTAAGCGAACTTACAGAACTTACATTTTATTATATGAATTTAGTTACTTTGAGTAGACTACAAAGAAATCCAACGGTTAAAAATGAAATTGGACTTCGAGGATTTGAAAAAAGTATTCCAGTAGGTTTTTTGAATTATCCAATTAGTCAAGCGGCAGATATTACAGCTTTTGATGCAACATGCGTTCCAGTTGGAGAAGATCAACTTCCGATGATTGAACAAGCAAGAGAAATTGTGCATAGTTTTAATAATATCTATGGTGAAACTCTAGTTATGCCTGAGGCAAAAATACCAAATAGCGAACTTGAAAGAAGACTTCCTGGAACTGATGGAAAGGCTAAAATGAGTAAGTCTTTAGGAAACTGTATATATTTAGCAGATGATGAAGAAACTATTAGAAAAAAAGTTATGAGTATGTATACTGATCCAAATCATATAAGGGTAGAAGATCCAGGTAAAGTTGAAGGTAATGTAGTATTTACTTATTTAGAAGTATTTGCTAGTGATGAAGACTTTAAAAAATATGCACCAGAATATAAAAATTTAGATGAACTTAAGGATCACTATCGCCGTGGTGGTTTAGGGGATGTAACAATTAAGAAATTTTTAAATAGTATTTTACAAGATAGATTAAGACCAATTAGAGAAAAAAGAGAAGCATTAAGTAAAGATATAACTTATGTTTATAATGTTTTAAAGGAAGGAACAATTGATGCACGTAAGCAAGCAAGTAAAACTTTAAATAGAGTTAAAAGGGCAATGAAAATTGATTATTTCGAAAATGATGAGTTTTTAAAAGAGATAATTGCTAAATATGAAGAAAAATGATATATTTATAATATAAGAAAAGGGTGAAGAGAAGTGGCTAGTTTTGATGCACATTTTGCTCCGGATTTAAGTAAGTCTGAAGCTAATGAAAGAGCTATATTTCGTGGACAAAATTATCGTATTACTGTTTTAAGTGAAAGATTAGTTCGTCTTGAATATAGCCTTGATGGACATTTTTCCGATAATTTAACAACACTAGTTAAAAATCGTAAGTTTAGTGTGCCACAATTTAAAGTAGAGCAAGATCAAACTTATTTAGTTATAACAACTAATTATTTTATGTTGCAATATTTAAAAAATAAGCCATTCCTTGGACCAAAGTTTGCACCCGATTCTAATTTAAAAGTGGTACTTAATAACACCGATAAAGTGTGGTTTTATGGTCAAGCAGAAGCGAGAAATTTTAAGGGTGGAGCAATTAGTTTAGATGATTATAAAGGAAGAGTGAAGTTAGATAAAGGGCTTTATTCAACAGATGGGTTTGTATCAATTGATGACTCTGGTAATTTTGAAATTGATGCTAATGGTTTTATGGTTAAACCTGATGTAAATAAAGTAGATATTTATTTATTCATGTACAAAAGAGATTTTGGTATGTGTCTTAGGGATTATTTTATGCTTACTGGTTATCCTCCTTTAATTCCTAGATATGCACTAGGTATATGGTGGAATAAGGAAAGAATATATAGTGATGAGGATTCTAAAGCTATTATAAAATCATTTAATAGGAATCAAATTCCTTTATCAGTATTACTTTTTAGTGAATTTTGGCATATAAAAGATAAAAAAGATTATAATTTGTATCGTACTGGTTTTTCTTTTAACAGAGATTTGTTTCCTGATGCCACCCAATTTATAAAGTATATGCATGACCGTGGAGTTAGAATTGGTTTAAATATTGATCCTAGTGAAGGAGTAAGAAAAGAAGAAGATAGATATTTAAATATTGCTCAAGAATTAAATGTAGACGGTGGTATAACTATTCCTTTTAATGTTTTAGATAAAAACTTTATGGCGTTATATGTAAAGCATTTAATAAATCCACTACTTGATATTGGTGTTGATGTGTTTTGGCTTGATTATAAAAAGGATTTAGATGGAATACAAACGTTACAATATTATTATAATAAGGATTTTGATAAAATTAAAAATACGAGACCTTTAGTTTTAACTAGGAGTCCGTTGGTAGCTCCACACCGAGCTGGAATTTTATATTCAGGAGAAACGATAGTTTCTTGGGATACTTTAAAATTTTTACCATTTTATAATTCAATGGCGGCGAATAAAGGGGTAACTTGGTGGAGTCATGATGTCGGTGGATATAAGGATGGTATTGAAGATAGCGAACTTTATCTTCGTTATGTACAGTTTTCGACATTTAGTCCAATATTTAGATTTAGTGCAAAACGAGGAGTATATTATAAAAGAGAACCATGGATGTGGGATGTAAAAACATTTACAATAGCGCGTGAGTATTGTTGGCTTAGACAAAGATTAATCCCATATTTATATACAGCAGCATATGAGTATCATAAAACGGGTAGACCTTTAATTCAACCAATTTATTATACTTATCCAGAAATTTATGATGAACCAACTTATCGAAATGAATACTATTTTGGTAGAGAATTATTTATTGCACCGATTACGAAACCTAAAAATGTTGTAATGAATAGATCAATTGAAAGAGTATTTTTACCAAAAGGAATTTGGTATGATTTTAAAAATGGCAAAAAATTTATTGGTAATAAAAGATATGTAGTATTTTATAAAGAAGAAGAATATCCAATGTTTGCTAAGGCTGGAGCAATAATACCACTTGCAAATTTAGATGAAAATATCAATAATACTAATCCGCCGAGGAGTATGGAAATAAATGTGTTTCCAGGCCAAAGTAATGATTTTAAATTATATGAAGATGATGGTATAACTAAACTTCATGAAGAAGGTTATTATATAGTTACATCAATTGATTATAATTATTTACAAAATAACTATACATTAATTATTCACCCTGTTGAAGGTAAGACAGAAATTATACCAGCATTTAGAGATTATAAAATTAGATTTAGAAATACAAGAAAGCCAGATAGTGTTGATGTTTTCTTAAATGGTAATGTTGCTAATTTAGAGTATGAAGCATATGAAGATGAAAATGATTTTGTAGTAGATATTAAAGGTGTTGATACAACAAAACAACTTACTGTTAATTGTAAGGGTAAAGATATTGAAATTAATGCCGTAAGAATTATTAATGAAGATGTTAACTCCATTATTAGTGACTTAAAAATAACTACTAAGTTAAAAGAAGAAATAGCAGATATATTCTTTAGTGACTTAGATATTAAGTTAAAAAGAATTAGAATTAAGAAGTTAAGAGGATTAGATAAGAGATTTGTTAGAATGTTTATAAAATTACTTGAATATTTAGCAGAAATCTAATATAATATGGTGTAAGCAGATGAAGAAAGAGTAGTAAATTATGATGATTTTTTAGAGAATTAGTGGGCGGTGCAAACTAATAATCAGAGTAATTGAACTTGCTTTTGGATGTATTGGGGTAATTTCCTTATCAATTATTAAAGAAGCAATTAAGGTGGTACCACGGGTGTTTACTCGTCCTTTGGAGCCATCTTTTTTTATTGGAGGTATATTATGAGTGAATTTACATTGACACTTATATGGGGAGCAGTTTTATTTGTATTGATATTTTTAGTCAATTATTTTTGGGTATTAAAAAGAGGATATAAGAATATAAGTAAAGCTAAAAAGAAGAAGAAAGCAAAAAAACTAGAAGATTTTATTGGTTTTTCTTTGATAGTTCCAAAGTTTAAGTTAGATATTAATAAAATGAATTTAAATTATGTATTTGTTTTATCATCACTTATTAATGCATTTATTATATCACTAGTATTTGTAGTAATATATAGTGTACCTTGGGATTTACCTTTCCAAATACTCCTCGGATTTGTCCTGTTGTTTGGACTTATTTATGCATTATATGAATTATTAGGTAGACATTTAGTTAAGAAAGGTTGGAAGAAAGATGAATAGTAAATTAGTAGAAGAAAAGTGGCAAAAATATTGGGATGAACATAAGACTTTTGAAGCGGTTACAGGTAGTAGTAAGGAACCATATTATATATTGGTAGAGTTTCCTTATCCATCTGGCTCAGGATTACATGTAGGTCACGTTCGTAGTTATACAGCACAGGATGCAATGGCTAGAATGATGCGGATGCAAGGATACAATGTTTTATTTCCAATGGGATGGGATGCTTTTGGAGCACCTGCAGAACAATATGCAATAAAAAATCATATTCATCCAAAAGAAGCAGTAAAAGAAAATATTAAGACATTTAAAAGACAAATGAAGACTTTAGGTTTTTCATTTGATTGGGATAGAGAGTTTTCAACAACTGATCCAGAATATTACAAATGGACACAATGGCAATTCTTACAATTTTATAAGCATGGAATGGCTTATAAAGATACAGTTCCAGTTAATTGGTGTCCAAATTGTAAGACAGTTTTATCTAATGAAGATGCTGCTGGTGGCGTATGTGAAAGATGCGATACGCAAGTAGAACAAAAGGAAAAAAGCCAATGGATGCTTAGAATGAGTAACTATGCGGAAGATTTACTTACAGGACTTGATGACACAAATTTTGCGGAAAAAGTAAAACTTGGGCAAATCAATTGGATTGGTAAATCAATTGGGGCTGAAGTAGTATTTAAAGTAGATGGTATGGATGAAGAGTTTACGGTATTTACTACAAGGTGTGATACATTATTCGGAGCAACATACTGTGTTTTAGCGCCAGAACATAAATTAGTTGATAAAATTACAACGAAAGATAAAAAAGATGAAGTAGAAGCATATAAACATGCTTGTACATTAAAAAATGAAATGGAAAGAACAGAACTTAATAAGGAAAAAACTGGAGTGTTTACGGGGGCTTATGCTATTAATCCGGTGAATGGCGTAAAAGTTCCTATTTATATAAGTGATTATGTTCTTGCAAGTTATGGTACAGGTGCTATTATGGCAGTTCCAGCGCATGATGAGAGAGACTATGAATTTGCAACTAAGTTTAATATACCAATTATTCAAGTATTAGAAGAAGTAACAGGAACTCCCCATGAAGGAGAGGCTAAGAAAAATTCAATTGTGGCAATTTTGTACGATGAAGCAAGTGATAAATATTTGACAGTTAATTGGCATGAAATGGGAGGTCGTTTGTTCATCGGGGGTACCATTAAAGAGGGAGAAAGTGCCATAGAATGTGCTAAAAGAGAAATTGGTGAAGAAACAGGATATACTGATATTGAACTTGTTCATGAATTACCTAAAATAAATCATCATTATTATGCTTACAATAAAGATAAATATTTTAATATTGAATCAACTGGTTTCTTATTTAAATTAAAAAGTAATAAACAAGATAAACAAAATTTGGATGATGATGAAAACTTTGATTTAGAATGGGTTGATAGAAAAGTTATTGAAGCAGAAGTTAATGATGGACTTCATAAGAAGACTTTTGAATATGCTATGAAACCGGGTGCTATGGAAGGCGATGGAATACATATTAATTCGGAATTCTTAGATGGTTTAAATAAAGAAGATGCCATAAATAAAATGTTAGAATTCTTAGAAGAAAAGAATTGTGGTAAAAAACAAGTTAATTATAAAATGCGTGATTGGATTTTCTCAAGACAAAGATT
>CALVKN010000049.1 GCA_944332715.1 uncultured Bacilli bacterium | reverse complement strand
TAACTTCTATATTATCATTGCCATTTTTATCTTTATAAATAATTATATTGCCATGTTCATCCATTGTTCTGCCTCCCATTTTTAATAATTGATACTATAATTGAAAGTAAAGCAATTTTTCATTTCGTGTCATTTGGTACAACTTAGCCAATTTGTAAGTCCCATGTGTTCTTTTTGATGATTTGCTTTCCTTCCTCTATTCCTTCATCTAAAGCAAAGCCCTTTATCATATATTCTTTTAATATCTTAGTTGCCCAGATTCTAAATTCTGTTGCTTTTTTAGAATTAACACGGTAACCAACAGCAATTATTGCATCTAAATTGTATATTTTGGTTTTATATTTTTTGTCATCAGAGGCAGTTATCGAGGATTCCTCGACAACTGAATTTTCATTCAATTCTTTCTCTTTAAAGATATTTTTCAAATGCAATGATATATTATCCACACTACAATCAAAAACTTTAGTCATTCCTTTTTGTGTTAACCATAATGTTTTATCTTTATAAATAGCATCAACAACTACATTCCCATCTGTATCTTTATATATTAATAAATTATTTGATTCATTAAACATGTTTACAGCTCATCTCCTTTCTTTTTAAAATATATTATAATCACTCATTATTGCCATCATCAACCGAATTCTTGAATTTAATATATTCTTCAATTTTTTCATCATATCTCTTTAATTCTTCAATAAATTTAGGTCTAAATTGTTCTAAATAATCAATTATTATATCAGCATATTCGCAAGCATTTTTATCATTAACTATATCTTTTAAATATTTACTAATTCCTTTTTGAGTATTTATTCTCTCTACATAAAAAGCTAGCATGTTAGTTGACCCTACTTTTTCTTTTGCTGCCAATACTATAGAAAGTAAATTTTCTCTTGTTACATAATATCTAGCTTTAAATCCCCCTGCTCTAGAAAATAATATCAAAACACATCCAATAAATAATTTATCTGTGCCATTCTGAGGAAAAGTTTTATTAGTAAATTCAATTAGGTTTTCAATACTTCCTTGTTCATAATCATCATATAATTCCATCAAAATTCTATTAATCATACCAAAGCCTCCATTATTTTGTATAAATTATCTGTTTAAATCTATTTAATTATATCATAATTTTTAGTCAAAAGAAAAAGTAGAACATTCTACTTCTATTTCAACTAAAACCATTATATCATTATCTAGTATTTTTTTAAAGCCAAAATTATCACTTTAATTCATATTCTAATATCTCACAATTATTTTGATTAAAGTTAATTATTTCATTAATATCATAATTATTATTAATAACACATCTTATAGCTTTACATACGTCATTATGAGTTACTATCAAAATATTTTTATCATAATAATTTTTCTTAATATCCTCTAAAAAAGATTTAACTCTTTCAACTATACTTCCAAAACCTTCACAATCTTTAAATATTACCATTGCATCAGGATCATAAAATACATTTAAGTCAACTGTTACCGTAACTTTATACATCATACTCTTAGCATCTCTTTCTAAAATTCGTTCATCATATATAACAGGAATATCTAAAGTATTTATAATTTTACAAGTTTCAATTGTTCTTTTTAATGGGGAACATATAATTAAATCTATTGGTAAAGCCCTTACATCTTTAATTGCCTCATTAGCTTGCTTTATCCCTTTTTCCGTTAAACTAGATGTATTTCTTCCATTAATTCCTTCATAAATATTTACATCTACTTCCCCATGTCTTATTACAAATATTTTCATGTATTACCACCTATCCAAGAAAATCTAAAAAATAACTAATTAGTGCTATTAAAAATAATAAGCTAACCAACAAGAAAAATACATATTTATATCTTCCTAACTTAGTAATTATAATTGTACCATGAACTCTATTAACAACTAAATTTGTATAAGAAAACTCTTTTCTCCATATAACTGAATTAAATTTTTTTTGAAAAGTTCTATCTCCTATGCTATATTCCCAAATATAATTGGTATATCCCATTGGATTTAAAGGATCACTACTTATATCTTTATATTCTTTTTTTATAAGTTTTGCTCTTACAACCATATTCTTTTTGCTATATAATTTTATAACTTTTTTTAAACTATATATAAAAGCTAATATAACTAATATACATAAGATTATTTCTATTACTAATTCCACTATTAACACTCCATTTACTTAAATATTTTGAGCAATAAATTCTATTACATCATCTTCTTGTTCTTGAACACTTTCTTGATCCTCTTGTGTCATTTCCGAAAAGTATTTATCAAGTTTAATATTTTTAGAAATAGAATTTAATGGATATCCGAGATTTACTACTTTTGAAGGTTTATCTACTAGTAAAAAGTCATTCTTACTCCACGTATACGTAACTTCTTTCCCATCACTAATAATAGCCATGCCATACACCCACCTTGCAATTAGTTTACCATCACTACCATAATTTTTAACTAAATTACTATAGTGCTCAATCATTTCTTCATCAGTTAAACTCTTACCATTAATACGACGCACAAATAACCCTGGTTGAAGTTCTTCGGGCACACCTTCCAAATAAAGAGAATCATCCATTGCCATCACTGGCATATCAACTAAATCTAGGCATGCTCTGGCTTTAATTAAAGCATTTTCTATAGCAGATGTTCCATTTTCTTCAACACTCAAGGAAATATCTAAATCTTTTAATGATAAAAGTTCTATTCCCTTATCTGACAATTTATCTTTAAATCTCTTTACCTTCGCAGCATTTCCAGTTGCAAATAAAACTCTCTTCATACTATCACCATTTTTATAATACAATTTTTCCAAAAAAAAGTCCACAAAAAAAAAGAAGGAAATACCCTTCAATTATTACTTAATGTTTTTAAAAAATTCTTACTATTTAAATATAACCCTGTATATCTTTCATAATATAAATCTAAAAATTTATTAATAGTATCTTTAATATTATCATCAATCTTTATATTAGTAATACCACTGATATTTACATAATAATACATTCTAATCATTTTTATCGTTTTAATATCAACCACTACTTCATTAGAAAGACAATTAAGGCAAATAAATCCTCCCTTATCGGCATCAATTGTAGCAATATTTGTTTTAGATCCACACAAAACACATTCATCTAAAGAAAATAAAACCCCAAGTTCTGATAAATATTTAATTTCCAAAATATTGGTTATAACAAGTGGATCTAATCCTTCTTCTATTTTTAAGATGCCCGCAATAAATTCATCATAAATCCCCGGATTATTACTTTGTTTTATTACTTGGCTAGTAAGTTCCGTTAAATAACTTAGATAACTAATAAGTATTATATCTTCCTTGATTCTTTTTAAAGGATTTATTATATCAGCACTAACAAGAGTTGAGAGCTTACCACTTTTAAAATATATATTAAATCTTGCATATGTAAGGCGCATTGTTGCCACTCTATTTTTACTCTTTAAACTCTTTGCTCCCTTACACATTATGCCAATAACACCTTCCCTAGTAAATACATTAATTATTTTACTAGACTCCCCATAAGGTGTTTCACTTATTATAAAACCCTCAACTTCTCTTAGCACGCTTATCCCTTCTTTGCATACTTTTTATATTTTAAATAATCTTCAACCTTACCACTTTTTTGAAACTTCTTCCATAGTTCTTCTTTTTTCATAATATCACCGTCCTAATTATATATTGGGTGATTATCTTAAATTTTATTCATTATCAACAAAACCAAGTTCAATTAAGTACTTTTCTTTTTCTTTCCAATTTTTTATAGCCTTAACATATAACTCTAAATATACTTTTTTACCAACAAGTTCTTCAATTTCCATCCTAGATATCGTTCCCACTTGTTTTAATCTACTACCGTTTTTACCAATTATAATCTTCTTTATTGATTCTCTATCAACAATTATATCTACACATATATTTACGAGTATTTCTTTTTCCTCATACAAAGTTGTATAACAAGTAATACTATGAGGTATTTCTTCTTCTGTTACTTGTAATAATTTTTCTCTAACTATTTCACTTACCATGAATTTTAAACTACTACTGGTATAATAATCTTCTGGAAAATATTGTACTTCATCACGCAAGTATTTTTTTATTACTTCAATTAAATGAGGAATATTATCATGAGTAAGTCCACTAGTTGGAACTATTTCTACAAACGGATAAATATCTTTATATTCATCAATTATTTTAAGCAATTTAGCATTATTAATTTCATCTATTTTATTTAAAACAAGTATTACAGGTACATCACTACTCTTTAAGGTCTCTAAAATAAATAAATCTCCTCTACCTATACCTGCAGAAACATCTACAACAAATAAAATTAAATCGACATCTTTTGTTAAAGAAAGCGCTTCTTTATTTAAAACCCTACCAAGTTTATTAATTGGTTTATGAATCCCCGGCGTATCAACAAATACTATTTGATAACCAGGTTCATTATATATTCCTTGAATAATATTTCTTGTTGTACCAGCAACATCACTAGTAATAGCTACCTTTTTATTAATAATAGAATTAACTAAAGTACTTTTACCTACATTAGGTCGCCCAATAATACTAACAAAACCACTTCGCAAGGCTACACACCTCCTTTAAAATAAATCGATAATATATGGAATAAAAATAAATAAACAAATAATTGTTGCCATAATGCCACTTACAAATGCTGCTGCAGAACCACAATCTTTAGCAATTTTTGCCAGCGGATGTATTTCTTTGGTTACCAAATCAACCGTTGCTTCAATTGCTGTATTAAGAAGTTCTACTGCTAAAACTACAACAAGTGCAATAATAACTATTGCCCATTGATTAAATGTTATATCTAAAAGAAAGCCTAATATAATGGCTAATATTGATGCTCCTCCATGCAACCATAAACTTTGTTCATTTTTATATCCATAAGCAAGTCCTTGTACTGAATATTTAATACTATCTAAAAATCTTTTAAAACTCATCTTTTTATGGGTGTTTTGTTTCTTCGAATTCATTTAATACCAACTCCTGTTTTTCGAACATTTCTTTTTCTTCTGCTTCTCCCTTAGTATGATCATACCCAAGCAAATGTAAAAGTCCATGCACAACTAAGAATGCAAGTTCTCTCGTCTCACTATGGCCATATTCACTCGCTTGTGCTTGCATCTTCGGAATTGAAACAAATATTTCACCAAGCTGCCTTATATTATAGCAAAGTTTATTGTTATCTTCAAATGCAAATGATAAAACATCTGTAGTCCGATCAATTCCCCGGTAAGTTTTATTGAGTTCATGCATTTTCTCATCATCTATAAAAACAATGCTAAAATTTGATGCACTAACCCCTTCCATCTCTAAAGTTTTATTAATTACTTTATCTAAATAACTATAATCAAAATCGCACCCATATTCATCAAATACTCTAAATTCATTCATTATATATTTATTACTCCTACTACACTTAATATATAAAATATTATTACGACAATTAATACTAAACAAATTAAATTATAAATTCCATCACGCTGAAATATCTTCGGCAAATGATTCTTTATTGCACTAAGACCAATATATAATAGAAATCCTATCAAGCCACCAGTTACATTTAATATTATATCATCTACATCAAAACTCCGTCCTATATTAAGTTGCACAAACTCAACCGTAACACTTACAAGTGCTGATATAATCATCGGTGGAAACACTGTCTTAGGTTTGATATAGCATGATACAATTAAACCAAACAAAACAAATGCCATAATATTTCCAAATACATTAAATATAAATAATCTACTTCCTACTTCATAACGAAATATCTCTTGAAAAGGGACTATATTAAATCCACTATTAGAATTCATTTCTACTTTCGTTAAAAGTTGGAATAAAAGAAAAATATAGCAGATAGAAATGATCATCAAAAACTCGCGATAAAAACTCAATTTTTCGCGATGTGTTCTTAAATAAAAGAATCTAACTAATACTAGTGTTACAATAAATATTACAAGTACTGGCCAATTATCATTTAATATTGATTCTATAGTATTTAAAAACATACGATCAAATCCCTTCTTCATTCTCTTCTAATATTATTTCTTTTTCTGTACTTATTAATTCTTTAACAATAATAAATACTTCTATA
>CALVKN010000048.1 GCA_944332715.1 uncultured Bacilli bacterium | reverse complement strand
ATAATATGTGATACAATTATTATAGGTGAGGCATATGATAAATATATATGAAGTTGTTGATAAAAAGTTAATAAATAATGAAACGATTAAACAAAAAAGTTGGGTTGACCTAGTTAATCCAACGCCAGAAGAAATTAAACAAGTAGTAGATAGTACAGGCATAGATAAAGACATATTAGTTAAATTGCTTGATGAAGAAGAACTACCAAGAGTAGAAAAGAGAAGTGAAGAAACAGTAATTATTTTAGATACTCCACATTTAGTTGATAACAACTATAAGCACAAATATAAAACTAATCCTTTAGGAATTATTATAAGTGAAAAAGGATATTTAATTACTCTTTCATTAAATGAACAACCTTTTTTAGATTATTTTAAGGATACAGATATTGAAAATTTTAAAACAAAAGACAAAAGTAATTTCATATTGCAACTATTTATAATGGTTGCAGGTATATATCAAAGAGAATTAACTAGTATTAATGAATATATTAATAGCAAAGAAAAAGTGTTATTAAAGTCTACTAATAATAAGGAATTAGTAAATCTACTCGATATTGAAAAGACACTAGTGTACTTTATTACATCTTTGAAGGCTAATGAAATTGCTTTAGAAAAGGTTGCTAAGGGCACGATAATAACAATTGATAAAACTGATGAAGAGTTATTGAGCGATGCTTTAATTGAAACAAAACAGGCTATTGAGATGGCTACAATCTATAGAGAAATACTATCAAGTATGACTGATACTTATGCAACAATTATTTCTAACAACTTAAATGATGTTATGAAGTTCTTAGCAAGTATTACAATAGTTTGTTCTATTCCTACAATGGTAGCATCATTTATTGGAATGAATGTTCCTTTAGGAGGTATTGGAGATTCACCATTTAGTTTTATATTAATTATTATAATCTCTGTTTTACTTTCTTTGATCATTGCTTATATTTTAAAGAAAAAGAATATGCTATAAAATAATAATTAATAGATATTTAAAAGGTGTCAACGAATTAATGTTAACACCTTTTTTAATTATTATCTTGATGGAGTTATGTCATCATCTAAATCCGGTTTATCAAATATACTTTGTAATGTTTTACTATTTGTTTTCCAACCACTTTTTAGAAGGTCAGAAATAATGCTAGGGCTAATTTTACTAAAACCTAATTCATTAGAATAACTATAATATAAACCTAGTTCATCAAAAGCATAGATAGCCATAAGATTATAGTCATCCGAATTACAATATGATAAATTATATTGTTTTAATTTGCTTAGTTCACGTGTTGATAAAATTTTATTAAGTAATGTATAGATATATCTTATTGCTTCATGATTGCCTTTGAAGTCTTTAGAAAATCTTTCTTTAGCTTTACTAATTTTATATTCAACTATTTCTGCTGGAGTTTTGCCTGAAAAATCAATTTTAGATAATTCTTCTACAAATTCATCAATATAATCATCGGTGTATTTCTCAGCAATAAAGCCTAGTTTTTTGTCCATTTCAGCACACTCTTTTAGAGAAATAATGTCATATTCCCCGGTACTATTAGTGGTAAAGCCAAATTCTTTTGTTTTTAAGCCACCTTGAATATTGGCTAGATCTAATGTTAAATCAAGAATTATTTTTAAGCCATCACTAAATGTTACTTCAGTTGCAACATGTTCTTTAGCAAAATGTCTTCCTTGGATAGTTCTTTCTATTAATTTTGCTTGGCAACTTGGAATTAATCCATTAATTAAAATCATTAAAACTTCACTTATTTGATAGCAAGTTTTATATCTGCCAATTTCATTATGAGTATAGTCAATTGGGATGCTAGCAACACTTTCATCAACAATAATACGATAATCATAACTAAATAATTTGCCCAAATTAATATAAATATAACGAACCTTTTCTAAATCAGTTATATTATCTGGGAGTGAAGACATTATAAAGTTTATCGATGGAATAATATTTTGACCTATATTTAATTTCAAAGATACCACTTCCTAAATACATTATATTAACATGTATATTTACTTGTCAAATTTTTTTATTCATTTCTAAGTCAACTAAATGTTGTCTAAATATTTTTCTTCATATTCAATTATTTTCAAATTATTAAACTCTATCATAGCCCCACCACTCAGGAATTAAATCCTCTAACTTGACAGTTTCTTTTGTTTCTATATTTTTTAATATTTCTATGTTTTTACTATTTTTATCAAGTTGCATTAAATATTCGCGGCATGCTCCGCAGGGATATCCAACATTACCTTTAGAATCAATACATACTAATTTTGTAATTCCATTATCATTATTAGTTATCATATTCGCAATAGCATTCCGTTCAGCGCACATACCTAATGATGATGCTGTATCGATACACACGCCGGTATAAATATTATGGTTTTTGGTAAGTATGGCTGCTCCGACACCACCAGCAGAAATCATGCCGGATACATCACGAGAGTTACGAACATTTTTGGCTAATTCATATAATTCTTCCCATACATGATTTTCACTATATAAATATTTTATATGAATAGCATATACTCCATTTTTCTTTATAGCATCTTCATAGCCATTTAATTTATTCACATTATTAATTGCTTCATTATAATCATTAGTAGATGATGTTGTGTATCTTGTGCCTTCCATAGTAAATAATTCTTCTAAAGATTGATAATGATTTACCTCAAGCACTTTAACATAAAAGATTCCTAAATTTTCACTAGTAAATTCGATAATGTCATTTGGTTTTAATTTACTATAATCTTTATCATCATTTTTATTTACTCTTATTTCAACTCTTTTAGTATTATTTTTGATAGCCAGAGCAGCTCTATCATTTATTTTTAATTTCATTTTTTAAAACTCCTTTATATATTTAACCTTTAAAGTGTTAAATTTTATCAATTAATCATTAATTTAGCATCTTCATTAACTTGTTTTTGCAATAATTCTAAATTCTTAATGTTTTTATTATCTTTTAACACTTTCATTTGTCTTTTTGCAGCATTATTAAGTCTAACCAATCTTTCATTTTGTGGAACGTTGGCTTCTATTAATTCGGCATTTGTATTTTCCAAGTTATTTAATATTACTAAATGAAGTAAATCAGTATAGTCTCTAATATTTCCATTTTTAGCAAGTTCTGGATTGCTTTCTCGCCATTCTTTAGCTGTCATACCAAATAGTGCTACGTTTAATACATCAGCTTCTTCAGCATAAACATACTTTTTTTGGTCTTCCGTGAGTGTTGGAACTATGTAAGCCTTAATAGCATCCGTATGAACTACATAATTTAACTTAGAAAGTATTCTATTTGCTTGCCAATCTATCTTTTCTTGATATGCTTCGTTTGCTTTTAATCTTTCAAATTCAGTTATTAAATATAATTTAAATTCTGGTGATAGCCAACTTGCAAATTCAAAAGCAATATCTGGATGAGCAAATGTTCCTATACTATATCTTCCACCTTTTGAAATAATACCTATGGCGTTAGTTCTTTTTATCCATTGTGTTGGTGACATGGCAAATGAGTTTTTACCATACTCAGTTTTAATTTGGTCGAATTCGACCAAATTAAAATCTTGGTTATGGATTTCTTCCCACAAACCAATATAATCTATAGTATTAATTCTTCTTAACCAGTTCTTTACTGTAAAAGATGGATCACTTGAATTTTGATACCTTGCTAAGTCTGTTAATGAAATATAATTAACATTTCCTACTCTTAATATTCCTACTTTATTTTTTTTAACGACTATTTCTGTTGTTACTAAATCTTTTTTCAATAATTATTCCCTCCATTCTATTAAATTAAAAGGTGTCAACATATTAAATCCTTGTTCACACCTTTATTTCACACAATTTTCTATCCTATTTTCCACAGCAATTCTTATACTTTTTTCCACTCCCACATGGGCATGGATCATTTCTACCAATTTTTACACTTACTCTTTTTGGTTGAGCTTTTAATTTTTCTTTGCCATCATTAGCATGTCCTTGAAGAGTTTGTTTTCTTTCAACATTTTGTTTTACTTCTGCTTTAAGTAAGAATAAGGCAATATCGTTATCTATCTTATTCAAAAGATTTTCAAACATTTCATAGCCTTCCATGGTATAAACTTGAGCAGGATTACTTTGCGCATAACCACGAAGTCCTACACCTTCTTTTAAATGTTCCATTGCACTCATGTGTTCAACCCAATTCGAATCAATTACACGAAGAGAAATAGCTTTTTCAAATTCATTCATAAGAGGTGAAGAAATCATCTTCTTTTCGTAATCTTTTAAAACTAAATCAAAAATATAATCAATCATTTCTTTATCAGATAATTCTTCTATATTTTTAACATCTAGATTTTGATTTTTTAAAAAGTTAGTGTTTACATATTCTACTATTTCTAATTTATCATTTTCCGTTAGATAATTTTCTGGTGGAATATGACTTTCAACTAAATTAGTAATTGTGTTTTTAAATGTTTCAATTACTTTATCATGAATAGATTCTTCATCTAATATTTCGTTACGACGAGCATAAATAATTTCTCTTTGTTCATTTAAGACATTATCAAAATCAAGTAAACTTTTACGATGGTCATAGTTATTTCCTTCGACTTTCTTTTGAGCTGATTCAATTGATTTAGTTAATGATTTAGAACGAATTGCTTGAGTTTCATCCAAACCTAGGCTTGTTAACATATTTTTGATTCTGTCAGTTCCAAAACGACGCATTAAATCATCATCAAATGATACGAAGAATTGGCTAGTACCTGGGTCTCCTTGACGACCAGCACGACCACGTAATTGGTTATCAATACGACGAGATTCGTGTCTTTCTGTACCGATTACATAAAGTCCTCCAAGTTCACGTACACCTTCTCCAAGTTTAATATCGGTTCCACGACCAGCCATATTGGTTGCAAGGGTAATAGCTCCTTTTTCGCCAGCATGAGCAATAATTTCTGCTTCACGTTCATGGTTTTTAGCATTTAATACTTCATGAGGTAAGTTATTTTTCTTTAAAAGTTTACTTAACTCTTCGTTTGCTTCAACAGAGATAGTACCAATAAGGATAGGTTGTCCTTTAGCATGTATTTCTTTAACGCAATTAATAATGGCTTTATATTTACCCGCTTTGGTTGCATAAACTAAATCTGGTAAGTCTTCTCTTATTACTGGTTTATTTGTTGGTATACAAATAACGTACATGTTGTAGATATTTCTAAATTCTTCTTCTTCAGTTTTAGCGGTACCAGTCATACCAGCAAGTTTATTATACATTCTAAATAAGTTTTGGAAAGTAATTGTTGCAACTGTTTTAGTTTCAGTGTTAATTGTAACACCTTCTTTTGCTTCAATTGCTTGATGTAAGCCTTCAGAGTATTGACGCCCATGCATTAGACGACCTGTAAATTGGTCAACTATTACAACTGCATCATTTTCAACAACATAATCGATATCTTTTTTAAATCCATAATTAGCCTTAAGCGCTTGATTTAAGTGATGAACTAGTGCAGTATTATCTAAATCATATAGATTTTTAATATTTAATATTTTTTCAACTTTTTTGCTGCCATCAGCAGTTAGTGAAACATTTTTAGTTTTTAAATCAATGGTATAGTCTTCATCTTCTTTTAATCTTTTAGCAACTCTATCAGCATCGATATACAAGTTATTAGAATTAAATCTACCACCACTAATAATTAATGGAGTACGTGCTTCATCGATTAAAATTGAGTCAACTTCATCGATTATACAAAAGTTTAAGCCACGTTGAACACGATTTTCTTTACGAACTGCCATGTTATCACGAAGATAGTCAAAACCTATTTCATTATTTGTTGAATAAGTTATATCAGCGTTATATGCTTCTTGTTTTTCTTTTGGACTAAGTTCTCGTAAGTTTACACCAACGGTTACTCCTAGCAAATCATAAATTGGTTTCATCCATTCAGCATTACGGCTTGATAAGTATTCGTTAGTTGTTACAACATGAACACCTTTGCCAGATAAAGCATTTAGGTAGGCCGGCAAAATTGTAGTAAGGGTTTTTCCTTCACCAGTTTTCATTTCAGCGATATTACCAAAATGAATAGCAAGGCCCCCAAGAATTTGGACATGGAAAGGTTTTTCCCCAATACCACGATATGCGGCTTCACGAGCAACAGCAAATGCTGGAACTAAGATATCATCTAGCGTTTTGCCAGTTTCTAATTCTGTCTTAAATTCTATTGTTTTTTCTTTTAATTCTTCATCAGTTAATTTTTGAATTTCAGGTTCCATTGCTTCGATTTCTTTTGCTAAATCTTCAAAGCGACACAGTTCCCTATATTCACTATCTAATATTTTTTTTAAAAATTTCATTATCCACCTCGATAATTATTATAACATGATAGAAAAGAAAGAAAAAGAAAAAAATAAAAAGAAGCACTTGGCTTCTTAATA
>CALVKN010000047.1 GCA_944332715.1 uncultured Bacilli bacterium | reverse complement strand
GCTTCGATATTAACAGGAATATCACTATCTAATATGTTTAGTATTTGAGCAACACCTATGCCATTATCCGCTCCAAGAGTTGTATTATTCGCATGCAAATAACCATTATCTTCAATTACTTCAATTTGATTAGTTGTAAAGTCGAAGTCATCTATACTTACACAAACCATATCGGTATGAGCTTGTAAGATAAGAGGAATGGAGTTACTGGTATTTTTCTTTATTAAAACATTATTATATTTATCTATGTAATATTCTAAATTTCTTTTTTGAGCAAAATCACATAAATATTTGGCAATGCCTGATTCATTACCAGATTCTCGAGGAATTTTAGCAATTTCTTTGAAAAACTTGATTGTCTTAGACATTATTTGCACCTACCTTTAATCTTTTTCTGGTGACTGGCCAAGGGATTCGGTCATTTCCTTTTTCGGTTCCATTAGGTAGTATAGTAATATCATCTAAGTTTATACTATCATCATCTAATTTATAGAAGGCTACTTCACTAGTTTCATCGTTGTTGTAGATGGCTTCATTTATGTGAAATTTATCTAAGTTACATCTAATTTTTTCTAACATACTTTCAAATAAATCATCAGTATCTTCATAAGCAAATTCTATTTTTGAACCGCTATAGTAGTCATCAAAAGAAAATTTAGCAATAAATGTTGGAGCTTCAACTAAAGTGCCATTTTCTCTAACTGTATAAAAACCTATTATTTTAGCATAAGCGTTTTTGCCTAAGTTTCTTATGTAATGCGCTCCGCCGCGGGCACCATTAATACTCATGTAATTTCTACAATCTGCAACAAATATGACATCAAAATCTGGCATAATACTTTGATATTTTTCTAGGGCTTCAATGATGATTTCATATATTTTTTTACCAATGTTTTTTTCTTCACTGTTTTGTTTAGTTAAAATACCTGTAACTTCAAAAAATCTTGCGTTAGGTATAGGATAATAGGGATTAATACATGTATCAGTATTTTGATAATATTTTAATGTAGATATACCAAGTATTTCAATTTCTCCATCTGCATTTGTTTTATAAGCCATAATAATTGGATACTTTAAGTAATTATCTAAAACTTTTCTAGCATCAGGTATATGAATATAATCGGCATTTCCTAGCCAATTTTCATTGTAAAAATCACTAATATCTTTAACTAAACTAATGATTTGCATAGGACTTTGGAAATTAGGATCGCACTGAACAACAGAAAAAGTTATGTCCGGGTATTCTTCAGTTATCCTAGCACACATTTGGGTTAAATATTGGTAGCTGTGGCTACACCTTTCAAAAAATCTTGTTCTTTTCATTTATTCTCCTCCTAGGCAAGCCACAAAAAAAATCCATGGCTTGCAACTTGAGAAGCGCAAAAACCATGGATTTATTTCCATTAATCTTGATAAGCGCTCCGTATCTTGTGATACGACAGTGAATTATATATTCTATAATTCCCCAGAAAAGAAGACTTAACAGAATTATCTTCTTAACTTCGGCGGTATTTCCTTTCATAATTTAACAATAATCTGTTTAATTAAATTATTACTTATAAAGACCGCGACCTCTTTCAAGTGATTTCCATTTTACCATGATGCGTTTTTATTGTCAAGAGTTTGACAGTAACGTATGTTTGTGATAGAATAGAAGAACTTGGAAAAGGGGGAAATATTATGATTTATGGTAATGCAATTAATTTTAAAAGTAAAAGTATGGAAGTTGAAAGATTAATAAGTAACTTACAGTTATTAGGGTTACATGTAAGTGATTATTATAAACAATTTAAAGATGTTTGTAGTAATTGTCAAAAAGAGATAGATGAAGAAAAGGCAAAAGAGAAAAATACTTTTACTGCTTCTTATATTGATGCAATTTATTCTAAGTATTTTAAAATGCTTAGAGATTTAAATCATAGTTTGGATACTTATAGGAAACTTTTTAGAGCATATGAAATTTCACAAGTATATAAAAGAGCTGAAGAAGATGGCGTATTAGTAGAAGAAAATATTGCTATATATGTAAATGATGCTATTAGAGAAATTGGTAAATTAGTATCAATTTGTGATTTTAGTGATGAAAATTGTAATATTTTTCTAAAAAAGATATTACCATCTTATTTGATAGTAGTGGAAAAGGAATTGCTTTTTCATGGTCAAAGTATTTTGCTTTCATTTATAGAAAATGCTGGGTTAAGTGAAATATTTAGAAGTGTTTTAAATGTCGATTTGGATGATGCAAAATTAAATCCATCATCACTTGAGGGTGTTTTGGAAAGTGATACTAATTTTACTCGGGATGTTTCGCTTAAATTACAAGAACAATATGATAAAATAATGGCATTAAATGTTAAGAACGAAGAAATAAACTCTAAAATTTCTGAAAAAAATAGACAATATAGTGAAACTGAGAATAAAAAGAAAAACGCTCATGTTGCCCGTTTAGTGGCATCCCTTACAGCTTTAACTGTTTTAGTTAGTTCTCTTATTTATGGGGCAAACAAGGGATTAAAAAGTGCTTCTTCAACTAAACTTTATCAAACAACTAAAGAAAGTTATTCAACAGTTGATGGGATAGTTAGAACAAGTAGTAATTATGAAGAAAAGATAAGTAGTGGTGAAAAAACATTAGTAGTATCTTACACACCTTGGGAAGAATATATGGAAAATAATTATAGTAGAGATGTTATAACTGCAGATGTAAGTGATATAGATTATAATGCTTTGGAAGAATATGTAAATCTTAATTTAGCAAATTTAAGTAATGTTAGTGTAGAAGTTGAAAGAAAAAGTAATTTAAGTGAAGATGAACTATATTCTAAACAAATAACGGAAGTAATTAGATTAGTTCAAGATTCGAATAACTATATTGTTGATGGAGATAACTTTGTTTATAAGTACAGTTTAGCAATTGTATTATTTGCGGCCCTTTTGGGTTATGCGACAGTTAAATTCTCACTTCTTTTTGCAGGTATTACTGAAGGTGTAATAGATACAACTGTTAGAGAAATTATCAAGAATTTAAAGTTGCGTAAAGATAGTAAAAGAATACTTCAAGAATTAGATATAGATATATCTAATTTAATAAAAGAATATAATACTAATAATAAAAATATTGATGCTTTAATGAAAAAATTTAGAGTTGTTTACGAGAAATATCGTTTTTTAATTAAAGATAGTGAAACTTTAGAAAAATATGATACTTTAGTTAGAAGAAGAGAAAATTAAACTACAAATTGTGGTTTAATTTTTTTAAATTGTTAATTTTAAAGTTTAAAATATTTGGTAATCGTGATATAGTAATAATGGTGGTTACTTTGAAAATAATCGAGAATTTTCCCATAAAGAAAAATATTAAATTATATAGAACTATTCAAAATATTGTCAATCCTAAAATACAGAATAAAAAGTATGTCGATTATGTTTTAGATGGTGTTAGAGTACGGGTTTTTGATCAAAGTAATAGTAAAAAAATAATTATATATATTCATGGTGGGGGATGGGTGTCTGGTAGTATTGATACCCATAGTAGTATTTGTTATAAATTATCAAGTGAACTTAATAGAAAAGTTATTTCTATTGATTATCGCCTTGCTCCGGAGTATCCATATCCTGCAGGATTTGATGATTGTTATAAAGTAATAAGTCATATAATGGATAATATAAGTGAATTTGGTATTACTTGGAGTGATGTAGTTATAATGGGAGATTCTGCTGGGGCTAATTTAGCTTTTGCTGTTAGTTTAAAAGGCTTAGATGAAAGGACATTTAGAACTGGTGCACAAGTGTTAATTTATCCTGCTACTCAGACTGATTATAGTATAACTACAAAGTTTGATTCTGTTTTAGTAAATGATGGTAAAGGATTTTTAACACGTAAGCATTTAGAAGATTATTTAAGTATGTATTTAACAAGTGAAGAAGATTATAGTGATAAATACGTAAATATTTTGAAATCTAAACATTTATTTGGCTTACCAAAAGTAATGGTTGTAACAGGTACGCTTGATCCATTACATGATGAGGGGGTTGCTTTGGTTAAAAAACTTAAAAGACATTTAGTAAGTGTCAAACATTATGACTTAGAAGATGCTACCCATGGCTTTTTTACAAATATTTTAGATAAAAAATATACGAAGAGAACCATAGAATTAATTAAAGGATTTATAGGTGAATAACATGAGTAAATGGTATAGATTAGATAATGCGGCGAAGATATTTCCTCCATCAAAAAATAAATATGATGCTAAAATATTTCGCTTTAGTGTTAGTTTAAAAGAAAATATTGATAAGTTAGTACTAGAACAAGCGTTAGAAAAAACAATAGAAGAATATCCTATATTTAAATCAATTTTAAAAAGAGGATTTTTTTGGTATTACTTAGAAGAAGCAAATATAAAGGCGCAAGTTTTTGAAGAAAAAAATAGACCTTGTAGTAAATTTAATACCAATGCTTTATTTGAAGTAACATACTTTAAAAAAAGAATTAATTTAGAGGTTAATCATGCATTAACTGATGGAACGGGAACTTTAATGTTTTTAAAAAGTTTAGTTGCTTATTATTTGGATTTAAAGTATGATGTAAAGAGTATGGAAGTAATAAATAAAGCAAGTGCTAAAGAAAGTAGTCTTGATTCATTTAAGAAATATAAGACTGGTAAAATTAGAAAAGCTATATCTAGTAGTAAACTTGCATATCAAATAAGTGATGAAAAGTATGCGGAGAATAGACTTAAGATAATTGAAGGAATAGCAAGTGTCGAAAAAATACATAATCTTGCAAAAAAATATAATGTAACGTTAACTGTATATTTAACAAGTGTTTTAATTAAATCTATCGGAGAAGCGATGGATTTAAAAGAAAGAAAAAAACCAATAGTTATTGCTGTTCCTGTAAATTTAAGACAGTATTATCCATCTTATACAGTGCGTAATTTCTTTAATGCCGTAAATATAAGTTATAAATATAATGGGGAAGATATTAAAGATATTTGTGCTTCTGTAAGTGAGGAATTTAAGAAGAATTTAGATGAAGAAAATGTTAAAAATAAAATGAATAACATGGCTATTTTAGAAGATATCTTTATACTACGTTTAATACCAATATTTATTAAAGATTTAGTTTTGCGTTATGCTTATAAATTTACGGATTATTATCAAACCATGACTTTATCAAATATTGGTATTATTAATATGCCTGATGTTTATAAAAAGTATATTGATTACTTTGATGTATTTATAAGTACATCTACTATTCAAGTTTGTATGTGTTCATACCTTGATAAAATGGTTTTAAGTTTCACATCGCAATTTGTTAATAGTGAAGTAGAGAAGAACTTTTTTAGATATTTAAGTAATGAAGGTGTAGATATAGTAATTAATACTAATAAAGTGGGAGGTAGTATTAATGCGTAAATGTTTAAAATGTAATGTATTTATTGCTAGTAGTTCAAGTATTTGTCCTCTTTGTAATACGCCGATAGAAAAGGGAGAGAGTGAAGATGTTTTCCCGATAGTTCATTATGATTATAAGCACCACAGTTTACTTTTAAATATTTTAAAAGTATGTTCTATTATTGCAATTGTTCTTTGTTTGTTTTTAAATTTTACTATTAATAGATCTATTTCATGGGCTTGGTTTGTTATTGCAGGAATTCTTTCATTCTGGCTTACTTTAACAACAGCCTTAAGGGGGAGAAAACATTTCATGAAAATGCTTTTTGCGGAGATGATCTTAATAATTATTGTTTCAATTATTTGGGATTATTTTACAGGTTTTCATTTCTGGAGTATTAATTATTGTTTACCATTTTTATGTAGTATTTATACCATTTGTATATTACTAATGCGTATTTTTAGAGCAAACCTTGCTAAAGATTTTATCTTTTATGCCACAGTTAATTCAATGATTGGATTAGTTCCGGGGGTATTATTAATACTAAATAAAGTTGATGTTTTATGGCCGAGTTATGTTTCTGTTATAATTAGTGTAATAATATTAGTGTTTTTGTTTGTATTTAATAAAAGACAAGTAAAAAATGAACTAGAAAGGAGATTTCATATATAATGGATTTGAGTTTTAAAATAAGTGATAATGAAAAATTTAATGTAAGAAGTGCTGCAGTAATAAGATGTAATGATAATTATTTAATTAGTAAAAGAGAAGATAAAGATTATTATAGTATTCCTGGGGGAAGAATAAATTTTGGAGAAGATTCTAAATGTGCTATACTTCGTGAGTTAAAAGAAGAACTTGATTGGGATACTCCTGATGCTAAGTTAGTCCGGATAATTGAAAACTTTTTTACATTTAAAGATGGAGTATTCTTTCATGAATATTTATTTATCTATTTAATAGATGTACCTGAGGGATATTTCATGAGGGGTAATTTTATTAATTTAGAAAACTCATTAATGCATATGGAGTGGTACAAGAAAGATGATTATAAAAAGTTA
>CALVKN010000046.1 GCA_944332715.1 uncultured Bacilli bacterium | reverse complement strand
GATTATGCATATGAAGATGGGCAAAAAGAAGGATCAAGAGATAACCAAATAGCAACAGCCAAAAGAATGATTGAAAGCGATTACTCAGATGAAGAAATTATAAAAATTTCAGGTCTATCAATAAGCAAAATTAAAGCTTTAAGAAAAGAGATGTAACTCTTTTTCTTGTTTTTTTTTTGCTTTAATTGTACAATATTCTTGGTGGTTATAAATGGCTTTGTTATTAACACTTATTAGTGGTTTATTTTTTTTGATAGGAATTATCGTTTATAAATTTATTAAGCATAAAAAGGAACTTACAATTGGAGCAATGGGTTGTGCCTTAATTGTAATATTAGGTTTAATATGTTTTGATTTAGTTCCAGAGTTACTAGAAATTAAAAAGTGGTATTTAATTATTTTTGTAATTATTGGTTTTGTATTTTTAGTACTTATTGATAAACTTATTCCTCATCATCATCACAATCATAAAGAAAATGATGAAGATACCAATGAACATCAAGAACATTTAGAACATATTGGTTTTATTACATTACTTGCCTTACTTTTGCATAATATGGTTGAAGGAATGGCTTTATATAGTGTTAGTGTTAATAACTTGGAAAGTGGTATTTTAATGTGTCTTGGAATTGGTTTACACAATTTGCCATTTGGTTTTCAAATTGCTAGTAATATCAAAAGTCGTAGTAAAACAGTTGCTACTATTTTACTTGTATTATCAGGTTTAATCGGTGGTCTTATTGTTTATGCTTTTGGTAATATCTCTGAATTTGTAACTGGCATTATCATTGCACTTACATTAGGTATGCTTTTATATATTTTAATATTTGAATTATTAAAAGAAGTTTGGAGTAATATAAAGAAAAAGTCAACAATCTGTGGTATAATTATAGGGATTACTATATTAATGTTAATTAACTTGATATAAGAAGGGAAGAAATATATGAAAAAAGTATTAGTAACTGGTGCTGCTGGAAGTATTGGTGTACATGTTATTAAATATTTACTTGCTGAAGGAAAATATGAAATTACAGCTCTCGATTTAAAAAATAAAAATGTTTTTAAAAGATTAAAGAGATTTAAAAAAAGAATAAATATTTTATATGGTGATATATCAGATAGAATTTTAGTAGAGGCTTTAGTAAAAGATCATGATATAATTATTCACTTGGCATCCAGCTTACCACCACTTGCAGATATGAAAAAAGGCCTTGCTGAAGTGATTGATTATGATGGCACAGAAAATATAATTAGAGCAATAAGTTATTATAACCCTAAGTGCCATTTGTTTTATGCATCAACTACTACTATGTATAAAGATAAAGATAACCCAACTGTTAAATCACATATTGAATTAGATGAATTCGATTATTTTTCTAAAGCCAAATATAAAACAGAAACTTTAATTAAAAGTAAACTAAAAAACTTTACTATATACCGTATTCCTTTAGTATTGAGCAATCCTAATTGTGAACCATTTATGTATCATGCCCGAATTAATGATACAATTGATCTAATTACTAAAGAAGATGCCGCTTATGCATTTGTTAAAGGAATTAAATATTTAAGTGAATTAAATAGAAAAACATTTAATGTAACTGGAGAAGAAACTATAGTTGTTCGCAATTTATATAATAAACTACTCGAAATAAATGGTTTAAGTTTTAAATATGTTTTAAGTAGAATATTTTTAGAAAAAAATTATTATAGCCCAGTTTGTGGTGATAGAGATGAATTAAATGATTTAATTAATTATCGTAATGATTCACTTGCTGAATACTATAATCGACTTAGAAGTAGAGCTAGAAATAGAAAACTAGCAAGAATTCTTGCTAAACCATTTATAAGGAAAAAATGATAGGATTAGCTGCTTCTGGAGGTGGAGCAAGGGGAGCATACCAAATCGGAGCTTACTTTGCATTAAAAAAGTGTCATATCAAAATTGATGGTTATATAGGAACAAGTATCGGCGCCTTTAATGCTGCCATGCTCGCATCTAAAAGGGATAAAGAATTACTTAAATTTTGGCAAAATGTTAATGTTGCTAGTTTAATTGGCTTTAGTGATAAATTAATATCGGAGTTAAAAGAGAAAAAAATCGATTATGGCTTGGTAAGTGAAGGTTTTAATAACTTTAAAAAAATAATATTAAATAAAGGCCTTCCAACCAAGAAAATGCAAGAATTATTAAAAGAATTAGATATACCCAAAAGTTTGTATAAAACTAATAAAGATTTTGGTTTAGTAACCGTTAAATTTCCAGAATTAAAACCATTATATTTATTTAAGAAAGATATACCAAGAGAAAAGTTAAATGATTATATTTTAGCAAGTTGTTATCTGCCGATTTTTAAAATGGAAAAAATTATTGATAATAATTATTATTTAGATGGTGGCTTCTATGATAATATTCCTGCGAATGCTTTACTAAAAAAAGGTTATACTAAAGTTTATGCAATAGATCTAGAAGCTATAGGAATTAAAAGACCATATCTTGATAAAAAAAGAATAATTGAAATAAAACCATCACGAAAACTAGGCAGTATCTTAAATTACAATCAAGATAGAATAAATGATAATATCAAATTAGGATACTATGATACTTTAAAGATAGTAAAGAACTTAGATGGTTATAAATATATCTTTAAAGTACATGGTAATTGGTATTATAAGTACTTACTTAGAAATGTTAGTAAAAAGACATTAGAAGAAATGCAAAAATTCTTTAGAATCAAAGATAATAAGAAATTAGTTATAAAAGCATTAGAATACGTTATGTTACAAGAAAATTTTAGTTATTTTAAAGTTTATAGTCCATATAAAGTTATAAGAAAAATCCAACATAGAAAAAAATATGGAGTATATAGATTTATTAATCAATTATAGTTTAGGGGTAGTTATGAAGTTAAAACTTAGTAAAATTGGTAAAATAGTAATAGCATTAATTTTATTATTAATTATTTTAATAGCCTTGTTTATTTATTATAATTATAATAAAGGTGGTAGTGTCCATAAATTTGAATCAAATTATTTTTATGACATAAAAATTGATTATGATAAAACGGGTATTAAAGTATTAGATAAAAAGATTGAAGAATTTGTTGATACTAAAAGAAAAGATTTTATTGCAACTGTTGATGAATCTGGAAGAGTAGAAACAAGTAAATATAATTTAATTATTAGTGCTACAAATACGGAATATAAAAATATTAATAGTATCCATCTTTTAGCATTTTCCTATACTGGTGGGGCTCATTATGTAAGGGAAGACAAAAGTTTAGTATATGATAAAGTAAATAAAAAATATTTATCATTTGATAGTATATTAGTTCCCGATGGTTTTAATGAAATTAAGCCGCTTATATTAGAAAGTATTTATGATTATGCTAAAGAAAAAAATATCATCTTAAATGAAGAATGGGTAAAATCTGGTACGGATTATAGCGATGAAAACTATCAAAATTTTTCACTAGATGAAAATGGTCTTAACATAACTTTTCCACCATATCAAATAGCTAGTTGGGCAGATGGGGAGATAAATATAAGTATTTCTTATGAAAAGTTGGATGGCATTTTAAAAGAAGAATATGAGGGTAATGATATAAAAACAAGTATCGATGTAATAGATGACCCTCCTAAAAGAGATTTAGAAGAGTTCAAAGATAAAAAGTTAGTGGCATTTACTTTTGATGATGGACCTAATACGAAAACTACTAGCATTCTTTTAGATGGCTTATCTAAATATAATGCTCGTGTTACCTTCTTTGTTTTAGGCAGTAGAGTAGAAAATAATAAAGAAGTTTTAAAAAGAGCATATGAAGAGGGAAATCAAATAGGTTCTCATACTTATAACCATTTAAATTTATTTTTACTTGATGATGCTGATATTTTATCAGAAGTTAATTCCACTAATAATGCTATAGAAGATATAATTAATAAAAGGCCTACATTATTAAGACCACCATATGGTAACATTAATGATCACATTAAGTCTTTAGCGCAGATGCATATAATAAATTGGGATGTTGATACGGAAGATTGGAAACTTAAAGACCGTAATTTAATTAAGGATAAAATACTTTCAGACGTCCATGATGGAGCAATAATATTGCTTCACGATATTTATACCGAATCAGTTGAAGGAGCCCTTTTAGCAATGGCTGAATTAGAAAAAGAAAATTATGCTTTTGTTACAATCGAAGAAATGATACAATTAAGAGGGGTTAATTTAGACTATGATACAACTTATTATAATTTTTTAAAGGAGTGATAAAATGGGAAGAGCATATGAAGTTAGAAAAGCAAGTATTCAAAAAACAGGAGCAGCAAAAGGCAAATTGTATACAACTTTTGCTAAAGAAATATATTTAGCGGCTAAAAAAGGAAGTCCTAATCCAGATGCTAATGTAACATTAAAAAGATTAATTGATAAAGCCAAGAAGGCCCAAGTACCAAATGATATCATAAGTAGGGCAATAGATAAAGCCAAGGGTGTAGGTCAAGAAGAATATCATGAAGTTGTCTACGAAGGATTTGGACCAGGTGCATCAACTCTTATTATTAAATGCCTAACAGATAATGTAAATCGTACGGTAGGAAATGTCCGTGCAGCATTCAATAAAGTGGGAAAAAGCCTTGGTGTTACCAATTCCGTAACTTATAATTATGATCACCTAGGAATACTTTCTTTTAAATATGATAATGAAGAAGAAGTACTTGACTCTCTAATTAATGCTGGAATTGAAATAATTGATATTGAATCAGTAGATGGCGAAATTATTTTATCTTTAGCACCAGGAGATATGAATAAAGCCAAAGATGAATTAGAAAAACTAATACCTAATATTGAATATGAAGTAGATGAAGTAGGTATGTATGCTAAAGAAAAAATAACTCTTGAAGGTGAAGATAAAGAAGTATTTGATCGCCTTTATAAATTGCTTGATGAAATTGATGATGTATCAGAAATCTATACTAATGTGGTAATGTAATTATGGATAAACGTAAGTTATTAAAAGTAATTGGAGTTGTTCTACTTGGGTTATTATTATTTGAAGGAATGCTTTTTATCTATGGAAGTAGTTTTGCAACTCTTCTTTACCAAGCAATATTCTTTGGTAAATATAACCTAAATTTAATTTCTGAAATAGTATTGTTATTATTTTCCCTTCTAGTGTTAGTAATTAGAAAAAGATTAAATATTTTAAAACCTAAAAGCAAAAACTTTATTGCCTCTTTAAAAAGAGGAGTACCTATATTAGTAATTGCTATACTTGTTTTAATTAGTAACCTTATAACGATTACAGGTGAAAGTCTAAACATTCCTAATTTTATCAGTTTAGTTTTATTTGCTATTACTATTGGTATGGCTGAAGAATTTTTCTTTCGTGGTTTTGTTCAAGAAGAAATTGTTAATGCTTATGGATCAACAAGAAAACAAGTAATTATTTCTATAGTAATAAGTGGTATAATTTTTGGGGTAGTACACTTATCTAATGCTTTAGGTAATCAAGGTATTATTACTACCGTTATGCAAGTTTTCCAAGCATCAAGTTTAGGTATCTTAATAGGCTCCATATACTACGTTACTAAAAATATTTGGTCAGTTGTTTTCCTTCATTCATTCTATGATTTTGCTATTCTTTTAGGTGAAGTAAATACATATAAGGATTGTGTAAGTGGTGATGACATATCTACTGCAATGTTAATTTTTACTTTAGTAGGTACACTAGTTTATTCAATAATCTATCTAGTTGGAGCTTATCTAAATTTACAAGAACGCCATGTTAATGAACATATAAATGAAGAAGTAACTGAAGAGAAACTCGCGAAAAATGAAAATAAAGCAACCATCGCTAAAAAGATAGTTGTTGTAGTTATAGTAGTATTCATTTGGATTTCTTTATTTATTCCAACTGATGCTGTAACTAATTATGAAACATGCTATACCTATGAAAGTATAACGCTGGAAGGTGAAATTAGTTATTCAACTAAAGATGAATTTATTTTAAATGATGTATCGCTATCTATTGCCAATAATAATTTGGTTATAGAAAGTATTGATGGAGAAAATTACATAGAAGTTGAAACTTTAGAAAAGGATATTTATGATATTTATGTCTATGAACTTGATAATAATTATCATATATTACTTAATGCTGATGAAATATTATATTATGGCTATGTAAGTAAAGATACCGTTATTTATAGTAATGAATTTGTAAATACACTTATAAATAGATTGGAAAAATTTGATGTTCCAAGCATAAGTTCTTTAGGAAAAATAGAAAGTGATGGCATAACTTATCCAATTATTAAAACCTATATAAGTGATTATTTCATCATTAAAGATAATAAAGTTTTTGTAATTAATAATGATTAGATACCAAAAAGGTATCTTTTTTTTGTGAAACTTATGTGAAAAAAAAGGAAATTGGGTATTTTTGGGACAATAATATAGTGAAAGGAGGAGAATATGCATGTTACGGAATGCCCATCAGTTGGTGACTTAACAGAAGATGCCAGTTTCAAGTTTTTCTTTAAAGACCC
>CALVKN010000045.1 GCA_944332715.1 uncultured Bacilli bacterium | reverse complement strand
TAAATTTTTGTTGCAAAATTTAAAAATATAAATTAAAATTATATTAGTAATACAGTAAGGAGAATAGTTTTATGGAAATTACAAGAGTAGATATTTATCCAAGAGAAAAGGAAGGGTCAAGATTAAAGGCATTTGTTGATTTTACAATTGATGATTGCTTAGCGATTAAGGGTGCTAAAATCATTGAAGGTAATTCAAGATTATTTGTATCAATGCCTGGTAAATTAAATAAATTTGGTAAGGAAGAAAATGTAGTATTCCCTACAAATAAAGAAACTAGAGAAAAATTTGAAGAAGTTATTCTAGGGGAATATAAAAAGAAAATAGAAAGTAATGAGGAATAGTGAAAAAATCAACAAAAGTTGATTTTTTTTGATGTACGTATTGGTAGTTTATGGTATAATTTAATTAACATAGGGTAATACTTATGTAGAAAGGAGTGTTTGTTTTGGCAAAAGTTAAAGAAGTTCCAAAGACAAGGAATGTGGCAATTGAATTATGGCGTTTCTTAATTTCTTTAGCAATTATTGGATTCCATACTGGTTGGATTATTGCTAGAAGTTGTGATGGATCACTTGGATATTTCATGGAAACAACTAATTGGTTCTTTGGTTCTAGTGAAGTATTATTAGTATTTACTTTAACTGCTGGATATTTTATGGTATCGCACTTTAAAAAACGCAATGCTAATAAAGAATATGCTAGTAGAAGTGCTTCATCTAGAGCATGGGACTATACTTGGTCTAGAATTAAAGGTTTAATGCCAGTATTAATTTTAGGTTATATTCTAGGGGTTTTCATTTCAACAAACTTCTATTATCCAGATTATAGTTTCCAACAAGTATGTAGTATGGTTATTAATAGTGCTTGGGAATTTCTAGGTTTCCATTCAGTTGGACTTAGAAGTGTAGGAAATGAGTTCTTTAATTTAAATGGTACATTGTGGTTTATTTCAGCAATTGTAATTGTTGGATACTTCCTATATTGGGGACTTGCTAAGAATGAAGATTTCATGTCTGGTATAGTTGCTCCATTTATATTTATATTCCTTAGTGGATGGTGGTGTTTTACCGATACAAGAGCTGCTCAAACGGCTTGGTCAACTTTTGGTTTACAAACTACATCAACTAATGGTATGGGAGGATCTGCAACAGAAGCAACTGCAGTACTTGGATTTAACAATGGACTATTGTTTGTCCTACTAGGAATGCTTGGTGGTATGCTTCTTTATTATCTAATTGATAGATTGAAGAACCATAAATTCAGTGCTGGTGGTAAGACTGCTCTTACAATAGTTAATATTGCTGCTGCAGGATTACTATTATGGTATACTGTTTATCCACCTACTTGGTTCGAACTTGATAGATGGACTGTGTCACTTCTTTGTATAATTGTTATTGGACTTAGCCTTCTTAATGTTGATGCTTTAACTAAATTACTTAATAATAAAGTAACACATTCTTTATTTGAGTATTTAGGTGGTATTTCATTGTATATTTATATGTTACATTATCCAGTAGCAATTTTAATTCTAAGAATGCTTGGACAAAATACAGCTGAAACAACTTATTCATTCTGGTTGATATTTATTCCAACCGTAATAATTACAATTATTTTAAGTTGTCTTATTAAAGCGTTGATGGATGCAACCATTTTGAAAAAGAAAAATGCATAAATATTAACTTAAGGGAATCTAGTAATTGCTAGATTCTTTTAATTTGTGGTAAAATTATAATAGAGGTGAAATATGAAAGTTGTTTCTAGCAATGAGGTAGTAAAATATATTAAAGATGGTGATATGGTTGCTATATCAGGTAGTGGAGGAAGTGGCTCATGTGAGGCAGTTTTAAAAGCTATTATGGATTCATTTTTGCAAACTGGGCATCCATGTAATTTAGGGGTAACTTGTGGAATATCACCAGGTAATTTGACTGATGATGAAGTGGGTATGAATATGCTTGCTAAACCAGGTTTGGTTGGTAAGGCGATATGTGCTCACTTAGGTATGGGTAGAGTTTTTGGTAATGCTATTGGTAATAATCAGTTTCCTGCATTTGCTGTTCCTTTAGGAGTAATGAATCATTTATATAGAGCTATTGCGGGAGCGGAAGTAGGTGTTTTAACCCACATTGGACTTAATACATTTGCTGATCCTAGAGTTGATGGATGTCGTGCTAATGAAAAAGCAAAAGAATTACCTGATATAGTTGAATTGGTTAATATTGATAATAAAGAATGTTTGTTATATAAGTCATTTCCAATAAATGTAGCAATAATTAAGGCAACTTATGCAGATGAGGATGGCAATGTATCACTTGAACATGAGGCTGTTATCGGCGAACAATATAATATGGCAATTGCTGCTCATAATTGTGGTGGTATTGTTATTGCTCAAGTAGAAAAAGTAGTACCAAAGGGAAGTTTAAAAGCTCGTAATGCTATGATTCATTCATCATATGTTGATTATGTAGTAGTGGCAGAACCAGACTTTTCTTTAGGAGAATATAATATGCCAGAATATCGTCCGGAAATAACGGGAGATGTAAAAATACCTTTAGAAAATGTTGCTATAAGAGCGTTAGATAACCGTAAGGTATGTGGTAGAAGGGCTGCTATGGAACTTAAATGTGGAGATGTAATAAACCTAGGGGTTGGTATGCCTGATAGTGTTGCAAATGTTTCTATTGAAGAAGGATTTTCTAGCGATATATATTTATCAGTAGAAACTGGTCCAACTGGTGGTGTTCCAATTGGAGGTGTTGCTTTTGGAGGTTCAATTAATCCGGATTCGGTAGTATCTACGGCGGAACAATTCGATGCTTATAATGGGGGATCACTTAATATGGCAATTTTGGGCCTTGCGGAAGTTGATGAGGATGGAAATGTCAATGTATCTAAATTTGGTACAAGAGTAACAGGTCCTGGAGGATTTATCAATATTACGCAATGTACTAAAAAAGTTGTCTTCATTGGAACATTTACTACTAGTGGTTTAGATGAAGAAATAAAAGATGGCAAGTTAGTGATAAAAAATGAAGGTAAGAAAAAGAAGTTTGTTAAAAATGTCGAACAAGTAACTTTTTCAGCTAAACAAGCAAGAATAAATGGTCAAGAAATACTTTATGTAACTGAAAGAGGAGTATTTAAATTAGATGATAAAGGTATTACTTTAATTGAAGTTGCTCCTGGTGTAGATATAAATAAAGACATTTTAGAACAAATGAATTTTAGACCAAATATATCTGATGAAATAAAATTAATGGATGAAAGAATATTCCTTGATGCTAAGATGAATTTAAAAATCTAAAAATTTTGTCGAGCGGTTCTCAATTAAAATTGCTTGACATATAATAAATATATGTGCTAAAATTTATTTTACCGCTTACAAAAGGAGAGATTATTAAATGTTAAGCAAAATTGAATATGTCTATGGTAAAGATAAAAATGATGAAGTTCAATTACTAGGTGCTAAAGTTTTTTCTTTTGATGGCGAAGATGTTAACATAAGAGAATTTTATGTTGGTATATCTTATAGTGTGGAAGAATTGTGTAGTAATATAAATTTAGCAAACTCTATAGGAATTAAAGATGTTGCTAGTCTAAGAAGAAGAGCGGAATCATGTGAAGCAGTAGGAATTATTTACTTTCCTCAAGCTCAAAGATATGATTTTTTAGAATCTAGTGATACTGTAATTCCATATAGAGGAGATGTAGAAGTAGCATTAGAAGAAACAATAGCACCTTTTAGAAACAATACGACAACAAAAGAAGAATTGATCGAATATTTAGATGAAAAATATGCATATTTAGATCAAGAAGATTCTCGTCGTGAACTTTATGGTTTACCTTTAACTAGACAAAATGTATCAGCAAGATAAGCATAATTATCTTGCTTTTTTCATATATTTTTTTAGGTGATACTATGGAAGGAATTACATTTGGTAGTCAAGAGATAAAAATGGTTGATAGAAGTAGTATAACTTTATCGGGGGTAAATAAAATAGTAAGTTTTGATGATGAAGAATTTTTAATGGAAACTACAATGGGAAATTTAAGATTACTAGGGGAAGGTTTGGAACTATTAAAATTGGATACAAATGATGGTAATGTAAGAATTAAAGGACATATAAACTCTTTAGTATTTATTGATGGAACTAGTGTAAAAACAAAGGAAAGTTTAATAAGTAAGTTATTTAAATAATGGATAGTTATATACAAGTAATATCTTTTTTGTTATCGTTTATATATGGAATATTATTTTATTTATTTACTAGATTTAATAACTATATATTAGAAAATAAACATAAGTTTTTTAGGTTCTTGGTAACATTAGTTTTTATAGTTGATATAGTTATATTATATGTCTACTTAATGTATAAAATAAATAACGGTAATTTTCATATATACTTTTCTATTGTAGTTGTTTTGGGGTTTATGTGTATGCATAAATTTTATGATAGGTTAAAAGTATTTTGTAAAAAATATGTAAATATTATAAAAAATAAGTAAAATTGTATTTCAAGTTTTACTTATTTTTTATATAATTAGTTTGATAATTGGGGTGAATAGATACGTGAAAAAAACTAAGAAAGAAAAGAAACGTTTATTTGTTATATCTACAATGATAGTTGTCTTATTAGTTGTTTTGGTTAAATCTGTTGCTAATGACTGGACAGAAATAATGGATAATAGTCATAAAATAGATCAATTAAATGAAGAATATAATAATTTAATGGCAGAAGAAGAAAAGTTACAAAGTGATGTAACTAAGTTGCAAGATAGTGATTATATTGCAAGATATGCTAAAGAAAAATATTTATATTCGCAAGAAGGAGATACAATTATAAGAATGGATGAAGATTAAAGTTCATTCTTTTTTATTATTTTATCAATTAAGCCATATTTTAAAGCTTCTTCACTAGATAAGAAGTTGTCTCTTTCGGTGTCTTCGATGATTTTGGCAAGTGGTTGTTTGGTATTTTTAGCAAGTATTTTATTTAGTTTATCTTTTAATTTGATAATTCTCTCAGCAGCAATTTTGATATCTGTTGCTTGACCTTGAGCTCCACCGATGGGTTGGTGAATCATTATTTCAGTATTAGGAAGAACATATCTTAGATTCCCACTAGAAAGTAAAAATGCCGCCATACTAGCACACATACCTATACCGATGGTTATAACTTTACTTTTGATAAAATTCATAGTGTCATAAATGCTCATGCCAGATGTAATAGAACCACCAGGACTATTGATATAAAGATAAATATCTTCATTATTTAAATTATCTAAGTATAAAAGTTCACTTACAATAATGTTGGCAACGTTATCATTAATTTCACCACTTAAAAAGATAATGCGATCTTTAAGTAAGCGCGAGTATAAATCATAAGCATATTCTTTGTTTGAAGATTTTTCAATAACTGTTGGTATTATATTCATTAAGTATCACCTAAATAAATAATAGTAAAAGTTAGCAAAATTTATTCAAAAAATAATATAATTATGTTATAATCTTTAAAGAATAGAGGGATATTGATGGATACAGTCATAATTACATTTGAGGATGGTACAAAAAAAGAGTATAAAAAAGGTATTACATTTTATGAAATAAGTAAAGATGTTGTTATGAATAATATTATGGGGGTAAAAATAGATAATGAAGTTTATTCTCTTGATACAAAAGTATATGAAAATAAAAAAGTAGAGTTTATTAATACAAATGATATTATTGGAAATAAGATATATAAAGCGGGACTTAAATTTTTGTTTGAAGTTGCTTTAGTTGAAACACTACCAGAACTTGAAGTAAGTTTTGAACATAGTGTACCTAAGGGTATGCTTGGGATAGTTGAGGGAGAAAAAACAATTACACAAGAAGACTTAAGTGCCATAAAAAGAAGAATGGATGAAATAGTTAAAGAAGATGCAATTATTCAAAAGTTAAATGTTAGTCCACAGGAAGCAATAAAATATTATAGGCATTTTAAAGAATATGAGAAAGCAGATAATATTCAAAGTATTACAGATAAATTGGTAACATTTTATAAATTACATAAAAAACTTAATTATTTTTATTCAATAATGCCTTATTCAACAGGTAGTTTAAATAAGTATGAAATGGTGTATTTAGGGAAAAATAGAATTGTATTCATATTTCCAACAGTTAGAAGTAATGGAGAAGTTCCGGAATATGTACATTATGCTAATATAATTGATGCTTTCTTTAAGGGTAAAAAATGGTTAGAAAACTTACATATGCCATATATTAGCAATTTGAATAAAACAATTGGTAATGGTAAAATTAAAGATTTTATTCATTCTAATGAACTTATGTTTAGTTTAGATATTGCTAAAGTTGTAGATAATATAATTAGTAATCATGATATAAAATTTATATTAGTGGCAGGTCCTTCATCAAGTGGTAAAACTACAACTAATTCAAGAATCGCTTCTTACTTGGAAGCTTTAGGGTATGATGCAATAAAGATAAGTTTAGATGATTACTTTGTAAATAGAGAAGATACCCCGAAGGATGAAAATGGAAAATATGATTTTGAATGTTTAGAAGCAATTGATGTAAAGTTATTTAATGAAGATTTACAAAAATTACTTAATGGTGAAGAAATAAGTTTTCCGGTATATAACTTTATAAGTGGTAAAAGAGAGTATCCTAATAATAAAATTAAAATGAAAGAAAATAGCATATTTTTAATTGAAGGTTTACATGCTTTAAATGATAAAATAACGGAAGGAATAGATAATAAATATAAATACCGTATTTATTTAAGCCCTTTTATTCCTCTTAATATAGATAAACATAATTATGTATCAACGTTAGATTTACGGTTACTTAGAAGAATTGTAAGGGATAATAGGACACGCGGATATGATTGTTTAAAGACTATTGATAATTGGCAAAGTGTAAGAAATGGAGAAGAAAAATATATATTTCCATATATTCATCAAGCAGATGTAATTATCAATACAGCTTTAGCATATGAAGTTGGGGTTTTGAAAGT
>CALVKN010000044.1 GCA_944332715.1 uncultured Bacilli bacterium | reverse complement strand
AAAAACTAGGCAAAGTTAAACAAAATGATCCAAAAAGATTTATTGAAACTATAACTTCAACAAAAGATGGAGAAATTACAGAAAATGTAAGTTACAAATTAAATTATGATATCATTGCAGATGAAGCATTGTATGATGGATTATATGCAGTATGTACGAATCTTGAAGATGATGCTCAAGAAATAATAAGGATTAATCATCGAAGATGGGAAATCGAAGAATCTTTTAGACTTATGAAAAGTGAATTTAAATCCAGACCAGTTTATTTATCTAAAGATGAAAGAATAAAAGCACACTTCACAACATGCTTTTTAGCTCTTGTAATATTCCGATATTTAGAAAAGATAATTGAAGAAAAATATCCAGCAGAACAAATAATTGAAATCTTAAGAAATTACAATTTTAGAGAATTTCAAGGCTTTGGATATTCTCCATTATATAAAGTTACTGATTTAATTCATCTATTACACAACAAAACCGGGATAGATACTAATAAAGAAATTATTAGTTATAAAAATTTTTATAAAATTTGCAAACAAACTAAAATATAAAAAAAATTACGCACTTTTTTTGAAGTAAAAAAATCTCTCAATCCCTTTATTTACAAGGGGTTGAGAGATTTTACTTTTCTAAAACTGATAAATTTGAGATTTTAATACATTTTCAAATTAATGTCAATCAATTATCAGCGGTTTACACCTAAACCAAAATTATCCTCATAAACTTTAAAGATTGCATCCTTTTTATTGCCAACACGCGAAGAATTTACGTATTCTAAATATGCATTTTCATCGCTTGTTAGCCATGGAATATTTACATCAGTAATCTCTATTTCGTTGTTATAAGCATAGTAAAGTTCTTTTATATAATCAAGTTCAACTCCCATGTTAGTTGCAAGAGTAGCAAAAAAAGCATTTTGAACTTCAGTATAACCTGTTAAAAATATTTCTAAATCAGCATATTTTGATTGATACCATAGTTGGCGACTCATCTCTAGTTCATATATCGATATTACTTTAAAGACATCTTCTAACTTAACACTTTGACCATTTATTTTACTCGCTAAATTTTTATAAAAAACTTTAGATAAAGTAAGACAAGAACTACCCTTTATTTCAGTTTGAACTCTTGTATATTCTTCTGTACCTAATTCGGCATGTAATGTTTTATAAAAATTGTCTCCTTCTTGTCCTGGTGAATCGTTATAATTAATTGTAAAACCATAAAACATCCTTTGAATTTCTTCTTTTTCTTCATCAGTTTGACAACCAAATAAATTGTAAAGAGTATTTATATCACTAGAATACAAACTATCAGAAAATTCATCACCGGTATTAAAGGTTGCAAGTCGCATTGTTTCAATTGTTTTTATCTCCGTTGGATATACAAATGGTTCATCTAAATTATAAAATTTATAACTGTAATCTTCAGCAGCTGCTTCGATAAACCAAGTCCAATTATAAGGATTAAATGTATCATCACTTGTCTTATAGCAATAACCAAATCTTTCTAAATAATCGGCATTTTCTAGTTCTTCAGTGCTAGCACTTTGAACTAAGTGAGCAATTTCATGCCCTATTACACTGCTAGTAATATCAGTGCCATATGAATTTAATGTCTGTTCATTAATTGCCAAAACACCATTTTCTTGATTATAAAGGCCATAAGAATAACTGACATAAGAAAATATTTTTAAATCGTTTAATTTATGATTTAGAGCAATTCTATCAATTGTTGTGTTATCAGTAAGTAAATCATTTATTTCTGTAACTATTAATTTACATACTCTGGCTACTAAAGAATCAGTAGTATTTTTATAATTGGTAATATTATTTTCAGCCATGTAACTAGCATTATTAGCTAGTACCTTATTATATAGTGCATCGTAATTTACTTGGTTATTAATTATAATATCAGTATCATTAGTAGCAACATAGTTTATATTTAAATTGTGTTTTGCAGTATATAATTCACTATATAAATATTCTGTTTTAATATTTGATATGTCATCTGCAACATTACCAAACTCACCAATCATATTTTGAGATAAAAAGTTTAGGTCCGCTTCACTTAAAGTAATGCCTTCATAATTAGATGGTGTATCGTAGGTTATATCCATTTCCTCTTCAGTTTCAGGATTAACAACTCTATCACTGCTTGGTGTTTCTGGAACACTAAAGGATGCATCAGTTTTTGAGTTATTCTCTTCTTTGTTAGTGTTTATGTTACCTCTATTTAAACAACCGGTAAGTGTAGTTATTAAAATATTTAAAGCAATTATTGTTGTAAGAATTTTCTTTTTCATATATATCTCCCAGTATAAATTATATCATAATAAAGAAAACAAGTCCTAAAATTTAGAACTTGTTTACATCAATATAACAGTTACCCCATTACGGATATTTGTTTCTCTTACTAAAGCATTAGTAGGATAAGTGGTTGAATCTGCTACACTATAAAGTTTCCTACTTTTCTTTTCTTGAAATATTCCATTTGTTAATTCGAGAATTGATTTATTTAGAAGTTTTACAACTGTACCTATCCGAATATTTATAGGAATAAATACATCGTAAGATTCATCAATCTCTGGAACAAGTAAATGAACTAATATTTTATTCTTCATTTTCTTCCTCCACATCTATCATATGTTTAATTATTTGATGTTTTCCTTTAGAAACTAAGACAGCCATTAATGGAAAATTCAACTTCTTTTCTTCTGGAGTCATCTTTGGAATACTAATAATTGTTTGACCACCAGCATTTTCACCAAGCCAAATACCACTCTTAGCATCAGCACTCTCACGATACCAATCTTCAATTTGTATTTGTCTAAATCCATTAGATACATCAACAAACATTATATGACTATTAGGATATTCCTTAATATTTTTGAAAATTTGTGTTGTAGCATTATATAGTTCTTCAGATAATGATGATTTAATATAACTTGGACCAATAATAAAGTAATAATTATCTATATTACTATCTTTAGTTTTTTCGATATTTTTTATCATATTACTAAATGCTTGTTCATATTCTTCCTTTTTCTTATAAGCAACAACATTTTCCATATTCTTTGGAAAAGCATTAGCAAAGTCGATGACTTCTACTTTATTGTTAAATTGCATTGATAATATACGTATTAAAGCATGAACAAATGATATTTTGACCTCATCGATATTAGTTGCTAATATTGGGAATAAGCCAACGTTACTGAAATCATAATAAGTAAGGGTTTTAGTTACAATATTGTACCCCACTGGCATTATATTGTGATCAGTTACTCTGTCATATAAATTGTCAACAACAATTTTTTCTGGAATTGTTGGTATTGGTGCTGCTCTAGAAATATAAGCATCATTCAGCACTTGAGATAATTCGCGGAGTGAATTAGTAATTTCTTTATCAGTTGCAAATGAAGCAGTTTGAAATTCATAAGCAGTATTTTCTGCTGCGGCGATTCCACGTCCAAAGATTTTAGCTGGGCTAAGTCCTCTTGGAGCATTAAGTAAGGAACGATAATCGGCATCACTTGCAAGTTGCAAGCTAAGTTTATTAGTAAAATATTGATGTGATCTAGTACGAAGAGCATTCGGTGTTATGACAGTTATAATAAATACAACGCCATATTTTGCTCCATCTCTAAATAGTGTATGGAAATCTTCAGCAATTTTACCATAAGTTTCATTGAAGACATCCCAATTATTAATGATAACAATAAATAATGGTAATTTTTGTCCACTATTAGCAATGTAATCATTATAACTTCCAGCATACTCTCCAAATAAATCTTTTCTTCTTTCAATTTCTTCAGATGCCATAATACCTAAATCACGCATTTTTTCAGGATTATCGATTGTTACAACATCACCAATGTGAGGCATACTTTCAAATATTTTTAAGGCCTCAGAACCAAAATCAGCAATATAGATATTAGCTTCATCTGGTGTGTGGTCAATTACAATTGACCTAATCAAAGTCATGAGTAATCTTTCTTTACCACTACCAACGGAACCAAATATTACTAAGTTTCCTTTATTAGTTAAGTCAACTGTTAAAATATTTTGCAATTGATTTACTGGGTCATCATATTCACCAATTACAGGATTGATAACATAACTTTCAGCTTTATATTGGTATTTTTCTTTAATGTCATTAACATATATGATGTCTGGTATAGGATCTAGCCATAATTTTTCAGTAACCAAATTTTCTCTTTGCCCAAGATTATAAATATATTTTACAATATTAGTAAGTTGATCACCGTAATCTTTTGTTGGGGCATCATTATCTTTAACATCTTTAATAGATTTTGTAACATACCCAACATTATTAATAAAGCTTATGGATTCATCAGTTTTTTGAAGTATTTTATCTGATGGAATATATTTAGCTCCTGACCAACCAGATTGACCAATGTCAAATAAGTCATTATAACCAACTTGTAAGTAGAATCTTCCGGCCTCTTTGATTGATGCCGCTTCGGGTCTTTTTAGCATTTCCATACTATCACCGCGGTCTTGTACCTTCAAACAAACCTTAAATTTTGAGTTTGCCCATATTTGGTCATTTACTACACCACTGGGTTTTTGAGTTGCAAGAATTAAATGAATACCTAGGGAACGACCGATACGAGATGTACTAATAAGTTGTTGCATAAATTCTGGCCTTTGTTGCTTTAATTCAGCAAATTCATCACAAATGATAAATAAATGAGCCATTGGTTTTTTAACAACACCTTCACGGTATAGTTTTTGGTATTTGTAAATATCAATTGTACCTTCACCTAAAGAATCACGAACTTCATTAAATACTCTTTGGCGGCGATTTAACTCACTTTGAATGGAAACTAAACTACGGTTCATTTCACTAACATCTAAGTTAGTTATAGTTCCAATTAAATGAGGAACTTTTACACCGCTTTCCTTATTTTCGAAGGCTCCTGCTAAACCTCCCCCTTTATAGTCAATTAAAACAAATTGAACTTCATAAGGATGATAGTTTATACAAAGAGATAAAATATATGTGATAATAAATTCTGATTTACCAGAACCGGTAGAACCAGCAATTAAACCGTGAGGTCCATGGAACTTTTCGTGTAAATCTAATTTGAATTTATCGCCATTTGCATGAACTCCGATAGTGGTATCAAGGCTAATTACAGGATTATTTGTTTGCCATCTATTTAATATGTTTAGTTGTTCTACTTTTGATACACCAAACATATCTAAGAATGCTAGGGAACTAGGTAAAACAGATGGGCCATCTTTTGAAGTGGTTGGAACATCTGCGAGTTTTAAAGCAATATTTTGCATATCTAATTCTTCTGTTTTATCCATGTAAAAGATTGTCTGAGAGTTTAAGCCTGTTTGCTTATTTATTACTACTCCATCTTTTTCGTTCGTTTCAATAAATGCTGTACTAGTGATTGGAACTTGTTTAATTGAATCAGAAATGACTAGAAGAGAAAACCCAAGTTTACCAATATTTTTATTTACTATATCATCTATTATTGTGATGTTTTGAGCATCTTTATAGTTATCAGTAATTATCAAATAATATGGTATTGGAGTAAAGCCTATATCTGTTCCTTCATTTGCTCGCATTAATTCTTTTCTTTCTTTTAATATATCTTCCAAATAATTAGACACTATTTTGGCTTCAGTTTCATCACTAGAAAAGAACCTTATGCTTTTGTCTTCTGAAAAAACATGAGGAAGATATTTAGCAAATTCCCAGCGTTCTTCGTTTTCCTTATCAGTCATAATAATTATTTTTAAGTCAAGACTACTATTTAATACAACTAATTGAGTAATAATACTATTTACAAAATTTACTTTATTAGAAGAATTGCTAATTAATGAAGTTACAGTATTTTGTTTTAAAGATACTGTAATGGGAGTTCCATCTACAAAATTATATTTTTCCTTTACTTTATATACTTCTTCAAGCAAATTATCTTCCTCTAATGTAAACTTTTCTTCTGGAGCATTTACTATAACACTAGGTTTTAGTCGACCTACTCCAACTCTGATAGATAAGAATTCCGGGTCATTATATTGACACCACCAAAAGTTTTTGTTCTTCTTATTTAAGGCTAAAAGACAATTTTCACTGTTTAGGTAGTTATCATTTAATATTTGCATATCATTTTTAACAAGTAATTGGATCTCACGATCTTTTTCATGAAGATAATCACCATATTTTTGTTGTCTTAATTCTTCTCTTTTCTTGCGTTGTTTTTTTTGCCACATTCTAGATAGTCTTGGTAATAAAAGACTTCCTATCAACATTGATGCACACATAATAATTTGGGGTAGTAAACTTAAGACAGTTCGCCCACTATTAAGACCATTCCAAACATTAAAACCCATAATAAATGATGATGAAAACATAACTATTGTAGAACCCATCGTTAAAATGAAAGGCATATTACTTTCTTTTTCTTCTCCTGGAGGTGAATCGATATTTACTTCCTTTTCTACAACTGTTTCACGAATTGCTGGATAGTGAGCAAAATAGTCATCCTTATCATATAATTCCGTATATTTATCATCTTCACTTACTGGTAGGATTGTCTCTTCATTAGTTTGTTCATCATTTATTAATTTCATGCCAGTAATTTTCAAAGAGTTTCTTGGATTATTAACACAAATAAACCTTCCCATCCAAATGATTTTTAGGCCGCCGATGAATATAATATCACCGGATTTAAGTTTTTTTAATGTAACTCGATTGTTATTTATATATACTTTATAGTTTTCATCATTAACACATGAGATAACCCAACCTTCTCCAACTTTTTTAAACATAGCCTCTACACTAGTTAAATCTTTAGAATTATAACAAATATGACAAGTTTCGCTAGAACCAACAGAAAAATTATCCAAAGCTTCAAAATCTAGTTTGAATAATGTTTCACGAACTGGTAAAAAGTAAAGTTCTATAGGGCTAGATTTTCCAACGATTTTTAAAGTATATTTTGTATAGGGTTCTACTAGTATATTATCTACTTCTTGATTGTTTTCTAATATATTTACGGTACCATTACTTTTTAAATACCATGAATTCTTATCTCCAATAAAGGTAATCATACAATCTTTAATAGTTGAACTATTATAATTTATTAAATAAGATTCATCAACTCTTAAAGGTAGCATATATTTAATAATTTTGTTATTATCAATCAAAAATACTTTCATACTATCTAACCCACTTTTATTATAAATACATTATAGCAAAATCAATATAACAATTCAAGGAATATTTTCCTGCGCCGAATATAAAAAAACTATATTTCTATAGTTTTCAAATCAATTTACAATAATGAAATTTGTTTCTTAGTTAAGCCAGTTATTTTGGATATTAAATCTAAGGCTATACCATTTTTCTTCATATTGCTAGCAATCTGCTCTTTAGCATATGATTCGCCTTCAACACGACCAGCAATACGGCCTTCAGCCATTCCTTCTTTGCG
>CALVKN010000043.1 GCA_944332715.1 uncultured Bacilli bacterium | reverse complement strand
TATAAAAAGTATATCTTAGAGAATTTCTTCGATATACTTTTTTAGTTGTTTAGCATTTTTACCAAATATAATTTTTAATTGATTGTCAATTTCCACAATCCCTTTAGCTCCAAGTTTTTGAATAGCATCCTTGTTAGCAAGAGATACATCTTTTAAAATCACTTTAAATCTTGACATATTACATTCAGCATTAACAATATTATCTTTACCACCTAGGTAAGTAATTAACTTATTTGCTTCAATATTAAAATCTCTTTTAGATAGTTTTACTATAACTAAAGATATTATTATTAAAACAATTGCTATAATTATATATTGTAATATTTGCATTCATATCACCTTAATTAATTATACTATAAATCCAAAAAAAATAATAGGTATAAAATTATAAGTTATCTTTATATACTCTAGTTAATACTTTTCTTAAGGCTTGGTATCTATAAGTATCATTTAGTTCTTCTTCATCTAATAAGTTAAATGTTTTATCACTTTCTAATAATTTAAATACGGAATAAAAATATGGCTTTTTAATAGGTTCTGTTATTTCTTCAGTTATTTCTCCACTACTTATGCCTTCATTTTGAAAATAACTTCCATCGGGATACATACAAGTTACTACACATTTATAGTAGGCTTTTCTATTAGTAATACCCTTTAAATTTCTAAGTAATTTGTTAACACATTCATATTTAGGAAGATTTTTATCTTGACTTAATTCTTTATCGGCATACCTAGCAGTGTATACACCTGGTTCACCATTTAAACTTTCAACAAATAATCCAGCATCATCAGTTAAAATAGAGTAATTTATACCATTGCTTTTGCAAAAATCATATATTGCAGTTGCTTTAATTAAAGAATTTTCCTCTACAGTTGTTCCGGTTTCTTCAATTTCACCTCTATCCCAAGAGATATCACTTAAAGTTTTAATTTCTATATCTAATCCTAGCAAATTTATAATATTTCTTAAATCATCTGTTTTTCTTTCATTCGTAGTTTCAAAAATAATTATCATAATATTTTCCCTCCTGTTTAATTTTATCACTGATAATTTATAAAGTAAATTATTAGTAGATTAATGACCAAAATTTTACAATACATAATATTTTAGATGAAAAATCCCTACACAGTAATCTAACAAAGTGTAGGGGATAAGTTTAGTATAATTTGATTTTTAATATAGTAATATCTTAAATAGTTTTATTCTTCAATTATATAATAATCCAATTCATGATTATCTTTGTTTTTTAAATATGCTTTAATTATATTTTCCTCATTATTTATTCCTATGTTATAGTAAAAACTATCTATATTATTATCATAATTTAAAGAATTAAATGTAATAATATCGGTTAATGATAAGTTTAATTTATCTCTAACACTATCCTCTATTTGAGTTTTTAAATAAGTACAACTAATACAATTTTCACTTCCTGAAGTGTATTGTAAAACTTTAGCATAATAGTAAACATTGTCTGTCTTTTCATAATTTTTGTATAAATAAATCTTTGCTTCATTCTTAAAATTCCAATACATATTTTTTATTTTTTCATTACTTATTTCTAAAGTTAATGAAAAATTTATTTCTTCATAAGTGTCATTAAAAATAAAAATTTGTTCATTATTTCCTTCGGTATAAATATCTTCAATAGGTATACTATAACAAGAATAAGGATAAATAACTTCATCTATTTTAGAACTTATTATTTTAGCTGCCTCAATACTATAATTTCCTTTTTCAACAATAGTTTTAATTGAAACATCAAAATCATACTTATAGGCTTCTAAATAATTAGTAAAATATAAAGTCGTAGATATAGTACCAATAAGAATACTTACAATGGAAAACATTTTAATTATAATATGCGACTTTATTTTACAGTTTTTAAATAATATCAATATTTGTAATAATATTGATATAAAAATTATAATGTTAAAAAGAGTGTATTCTGACATAGGTGTGTCACAAGAAGATAAGTATAAACCTATAATTTTAAGATTTCCTAATAAAAGAATACAAAAGATACATACAATAATAAGTAATATGATAGACATAATTGTAAATATTGATTTTGTAATTCTTTTTTTATTTATATGGGATTTTCTAAACTTGGCTCCACAATATATACATTTTTTAGATTTATCACTTATTTCTTTACCACATTCACTACATTTAATTAATGCCATTTTTCTTTTCCTTTGTATCTATAACAATTAAATATAAAATAGTATATAGTGCATATCTATCAATAAAATATTGAAATGCATAAAACATAAATCCTGTATAAAATTCAAAATCTGATGCTGCCATGACTGCTAAAGTATATATAATATCAAAAGCTATCATTATTATAAGTAATACCAATCCCATAGTTTTAAAAATTTTTTTAGGATAATTTTTATGTATTACCAAAATCCACAATAAAATAAAAGTACATACATAATATACAAAGTTACTTATACTATATATAACATCATATATTTTCAAATAACTTTCTTCATTATAGTTATCAATGCGATATCCTATAACATCCCACGTTCCCTTTATATAGTATAAAAGGATAATACTGAATAGTCCCATAATTATAAAAAGCATTATCCTTATATAATTTTTTGCACTTTTTTTCCTTTTTATTCCACAATTAGGACATTGTTTTGCTTTATCACTTATCTCTTTACCACATTCTATGCATTTAATTAATGCCATTTTTACATCTCACTTTCTTTTATAAAAAATCGTTTTCTTTTAAAAATTGTAAAAAATTATCGGTTTCTTGACTTCCTGTTTGTTGTTTTATCAATGTATTATTACTATATAATTGTACTGTTGGAAAACCATCAAAACCTTTTGTTATTTCGGCAATTTCTTCGTCAGTAAAGTCTTTATAGTTAACTACGTATATGGTTATTTTATATCCTTTAATTTCTTTTATATTATTTATTAAAGTTTTACAGTGAGAACACTCCTCAAGGATGTATAAAATTATTGCTTTTTCATTCTTTTTGATATCGTTTAATAATTCCATATCTGATATAGTGATAAAATTAACATATTCACTAGTATTTGTATTATTGGCATCACTATTATTTGTATTATTAGTATCACTAGTATTTGTATTATTGGTATCACTATTATTTGTATTATTTAAAATAAAAATTATAATAACAATAATTATAATAACTATGGTTGCACCGATTGCTAAGAACAAAAGAGTTTTATTGCCTTTTTTTATTGTTACTCCACAATTAGGACATTGTTTTGCATTATCACTTATTTCTTTATTACATTCTTTACACTTAATTAAAGCCATTTCTTACATCTCGCTTTCTTTATTTCAAATATTCTTTCAAATATTTATTCATTTCAATTTGTTCGTTTCTATCAAAACTATAAGTTATATTATCACACTTGATTTTATCATAGCCAACAATATCACACTCATAACTTTTTTGTGTATCATTTTCTTTTAGTTTTATCTTCTTTTTGTCTATGGTATATGTTCCATTGATAAAGTTTGTTTTTGTGTATTTATCTTGCAACTTTTCTATATCAGTATTATTTTGCATTTCTTCCTTTATTGCTTTTATATCACTCTCAGTAATTATATAGGAATAAGTATTATCGTTTTTAAAGTTATAACTACAAGTAAATACAAACTCTTTTTTTGATATAGTGTATGAATACATTACATCAGTATAAAGTTGTTTTCTAAAAGCAAAATAGAGTAAAACTAAAATGATTATAATAATTATAATTGCAATTATAGATATAATCAGTATTATAATTCTTGTCTTATATCTTGTGCTTGTTCCACAATTAGGACAAACTCTTGCTTTTGCACTTAAATGCTTGCCACACTCTTTGCATTTTATTTTACTCATAGTTTAATAACCCAAATTGATTAGTTGAAATAATTGAAAAATCTTTAAAACCAACTCTATGCCACTGCAAATAATACCTATTGTAGCAAAAGTCTTGTTTTTCCCTTTTGGTGACTTACTCAAACCTATTATAGAAATTACCAAACCTGTTGCTGATACTAAGCCAAAAAAGTCAATGAATAATGACACAATACCAACTATCATACCACTTAAACAAAAACCGTTTATTTCTTCATTTCCACTATTTTTATTAATATGACTGCCACAATTAGGGCAAAAATTTGCCTCATTACTTAATTGTTTGTCGCACACTGGACAAAATCTAATATTGTTAGCGTATCCACAATTTGGGCAATGTTCGGCATGATCACTCATTTCTTTACCACACTCACTACATTTAATTAAAGCCATAAACTTCAAACTCCTTTCTTGCTCAACATTATATCATAAAACACCACCGGTTGGGAGTGCTTTTTATTGTGAAATATTAGATAACTCTGTTTTGGTAATCAAAAGTAGAGTAGACAAGTAGCATTTTACAATACATGAAAAACATTCAATAAGTTAAAAAAACCTACACAATGATTTAGCAATGTGTAGGAGATAATTAGTATAATTTGATTTTTTAATAATAGAATACTGTATCATAATGTAAGTTTATTTACTATTTTTTAAATCCTCTATTGTGATATTTGCTTCAGATAAAAGATTATTAAATTTATCTATTGCTTGGTTAATTGGTTTTGTAGAAGTGTTATCACAAATTAAAGATGGAAATATTTGACTACAAGTATTTATATAAGAACTAGAGTTTGCTCCAGGACCATAATATTCACTTAGAGCTGAATTTGTATCATAATATATTTCTGCTTTCCCACGATCTGAACTATTAAAATGTGCATAAACAAAACTCGCTTTTTTATAAACAAAATTAATTGCAAAAGTATCACTATAAACAAGACTATTACCTGAATAATCATAGGTTATTTTCGTACATTGAACGGAAGTACAAGTATAACCATTGTTTTTCATCACTTCAATTAACTTTTCTTTTGCTGTTTTTTCAACAGGTATCTTTTCGCAATAACAATCAACACTATCCTCATTTTTTAAAATATAACCATCATCACAAGTTTTTAGACATGCTTTTAATTGAGGTTCATAATCATCTTCATTATTATCTGAATTATTGTTATTATTTGTATCATCATTATTATTATTATTTGTAGTTGGTTCTTGATTATTATTAGGCTTATCATTTATATCTGTGTTTTCATTATTTGGTTCATCGCTTGAATCGATAATAGGAGTATCAATAGTTGGTTCTTCCAAAGTTATATCATTTTCAATATATAACTTTTTAACGTAATCATCTATACCAGATATATAACCTCTAATTCCATTAGATGTTTCAATTTCTATCCATTTATATTTACTTTCAGTATTCTCACTTAATACATCATAAATTTCACCTTGATGAACTTTTCCTAAAATATCACTTGTAATATTTGGTTTTTCTCTAATATTTATATATTCTGTTATAATTTCAACTTGATTTTTAGTTTCATCTCTTAAGTTTGTTTGTTCTACATTGCTTTTTACTAAAAAAGATATAGTTATGATAGATCCAATAATTAAAGTTGCTCCTAATAGTATTAAAATTAGTTTTTTCTTGATTTTACTTGAATTTTTGCTTTTCTCTTTTTTAATTTTTGCCCCACAATGAATACATTTTTTTGAAGTATCACTTATTTCTTTACCACATTCTTTGCATTTAATTAAAGCCATACCAACAACTCCTTACTATTGTTTAATATAATTAGCTCCACCATCAATTAAGATAGATGTCCCGTTATATGTTCCGTTCATATTAGCACTACTATTATAAGTTTGTCCGTACATAGTAGTTACTGTAACCGTATAATTAATATAGACATAATTGTCAATCATACTATAATTACAAGCACTAGTGTAAATAGACAAATCTTCATCAACACTATAATCGGGATTGTTTAAATTACAATTTCCATTTTCTAATAACATTAAAGTAAAACCATTGTCTGCAATATAAACTCCTTCGATAGAATCAATTTCTTCAGTTTCATAGTCTTCAGGTTCATAGTATGTATCTTTACTACTAAGGTAATTTATAAAAATTAGGCCTAGAATAACTAATAATATAAAGATAACGGTTAAAATAATAATTGTTTTTTTCTTATTGTTATTATTTTTGTTTTTAGCACCACAATAAGGACAAATTTTAGCTTTTTTAGCAATTTCTTTTTTACATTCTAAGCATATTGTTAAATAGTTTGTTTTACCGCAATAAGGACATTCTTTTTCATTATCACTTATTTCTTTACCACATTCTTTGCATTTAATTAAAGCCATACCCACAACTCCTTTTTTACTAAACATTGCAATATAAAAACTTTCTTCAATATTGCAATGTATACTTAACTATCTTGTTTTATTATATTGTTTTAAACTTCCGTCATCATCATCTACTTCAAATAATTCATTAAACTCATTATCATATTGAAAGTGCATTAAGTATTCATCATCTTCAGTATAAAGAAAAATATTACCATCTTCATAGATATGCATTGTTCCATCAAAACCGTATTTAAAGTCATCATTATCTTCAAAAATGAAACCACTAATATATCTAAATGAATTGTCTTCAGCAAATGTTATGATATCATAACTTAAACCACCATTTGTTTGTGATATTTTTTGATATTCCCAAGTACCTATTATATTATTAAGTATTTCTTTTTTTGTGTTAGCTTCTATTATTTTAAAAATACCTATAAAAAGTATTGTCACAATAATTATTGCTACAATTGATGAAATAAGTATCTTAAAAGGTTTTGATATTTTTTTGTCTTCTATTATTGTTCCACAATGAATACATTTTTTAGATTTATCACTTATTTCTTTACCACATTTCTTACATTTAATTAAAGCCATCTATTTACCTTCTTTCTTTAAGATAATAGAAGTACCATAAATGATAATTGCTCCACCCATAACAATTAATATTCCTTTTAAGCCAACACATAAAGTATTGCCTAATTCATTAATATTGTTTGCGGTTATTGAAGCAGCATTTTGGATACCTGTATAAGCATCTCCACCATAAATTTCACTTATCGATGGAATTCCATTATAAGTAATAATTAATCCCCAAATAATAGAAATGATTCCTAAAACAATAAAAGATATTCCTATTATTAATTGTTTATTTTTTCCTATTATTAACTGTTTATTTTTTATATTGCTTTTAAGAGGATAACCACAATTACTACAATTATTTAATGTATCACTCATTTCTTTGCCGCACTCTTTACATTTAATTGTTGCCATAAACTTCAAACTCCTTTCTTACTCAACATTATATCACAAAACACCACCCGTTGGGAGTGCTTTTCCGACACAAAAATATAAGATAATTATGTTGTGGTGATTTTACATTGAAAATAGCAAAAGATGACAACAACTTTGTCTATTATTGGGTAGGCAAAAATATTAGAAAACAAAGAAAACTTAAAGGGTGGACACAAAGAGAGTTTGCTGATAAATGCAACTTTAGTGAACACTTTATTGGAGATTTAGAAAGTGGAACATTTAAGACTTGTTCTTTAAATACTTTATATCACATATCTAAAGTATTAGATGTACCATTAAAAATGTTTTTTGAAGAATTAGAAGAAAATGATTTTAAAAAAGTAAAAGATAACAAAGATAACAAGGGTAAATAGTTATCTTTTTTTACTTTATGTAGAAACTTTAGTTATGTAGAAAGCTAATGAAAAAAGACTTAAAAATAAGGCTTTATCATTAAAAA
>CALVKN010000042.1 GCA_944332715.1 uncultured Bacilli bacterium | reverse complement strand
TATAAAAGATATTAATTATCTAACAGTTCATTCATCTAAAGGGTTAGAGGCCGAAAATGTAATACTAATAAATATGACTGATAGAATATATGGTTTTCCCAACCAAATTCAAAACAACAAACTATTAGAAGAACTTCATCCAAGTGATAAGGAAATTTTATTTGCAGAGGAACGAAGACTATTTTATGTTGCTTTAACTAGAACTAAAAATAAAGTTTATATAATGGTTCCATTATTTGGAAAATCAGTGTTTATCAAAGAACTAAAAAAGATGATTTAAAAACCATCTCATCTATTTTTATTATTTCGTTCTCATTAAAACTTGTTCGTTTAAATCAAAACCTAATCTTTTATAAGCTTCGGCATTTCTAGCATCATTAGCCATATCTGGATATTCATTTTCTAAAGAGGCTAGCATTTCTTTTAATGCTTCTTCCCTAGTTAATTCTTGAAAACGATATTGTTGAGTAACTTCCGGATATTTTTCGTGATCAACAACTGATAAAAACATATCATAATCTCTCACCCAAATTAATTGTTCTCCATACAATGCTTGATAAACGACTACTTTTCTCGGGTTTAGATCGTTATTAGTTTCTGAATCATTTGCAAGCAATAATACTTTATAAAGTTTTCCTTTAAAATGGCGATAAATTCCATTAATCTTGAGTTCTCTTGTCATCTTTTGCTTCCTTCTTTTCTTTCTTTTCGCGTTTTTCAGGTTTTGGTAAACATTCTTTACGTGATAAATTAAGTCTTCCTCGATTATCATAACCTAAAGATTTAACCATTATTTCATCACCAACAGCTACAACATCACTTGGTTTTTCTACTCTTTTATGATCGAGTTGAGAAACATGAACTAAACCTTCACATCCTGGCCAAAGTTCTACAAATACTCCGAAATCTTCAACTTTTACTACTTTACCAGTATAAACCTTACCTTCTTCAACAACGCGAACTACATCTTCAATCATCTTACGAGTTTTAGCAATAATATCCTTATCAGTATGGTATATAATTACTCTTCCATCATCTTCAAGGTCAACTTTAACAGCATCTTTGTCATTAACAGTCTTAACTCCAGATGCTTCCAAAATAATTTTAGTAATCATATCACCACCACGACCGATAACATCTTTAATCTTTTCTGGATCAATATTAAATGTTTCAATCTTTGGTGCATACTTACTAACTTCTTTTCTCGGTTCAGCAATCGCTTCATGCATGACATCAAGTATTTCTAAACGAGCTTTCTTAGCTTGAGCAAGGGCTTCACTTAAAATTTCTTTTGTTACGCCTTTAATTTTGATATCCATTTGTAAGGCTGTAATTCCATCCCTAGTTCCTGCGACTTTAAAATCCATATCTCCCATATGATCTTCAAGGCCTTGAATGTCTGTAAGAATTGTATACTTACTACCATCTGGACTAGTAATAAGTCCCATTGCAATACCTGCAACTGGTGCTTTAATTGGTACACCTGCTGCCATTAAACTTAAGCATCCAGAACAAATTGTTGCTTGACTAGATGAACCATTACTTTCAAGTACTTCTGATACTACCCTAATTGTATAAGGGAATTCTTCTTCACTAGGAATAACTTGGGCAAGGGCTCTTTCCCCTAGAGCACCATGACCAATTTCTCTTCTTCCCGGAGAACCATATCTACCAACTTCACCAACTGAAAATTGTGGGAAGTTGTAATGAAGCATAAATCTCTTTGAATCTTCAATTCCAAGTCCATCAAGAATTTGGTGTTCCCCGATTGCTCCTAAAGTAGTGGTAGCAAGTACTTGTGTTTCCCCACGACTAAACAATGCTGAACCATGGGTACGAGCAAGCAAATCTACTTCAGCATGAAGTGAGCGAATTTCATCCATTTTTCTTCCATCTGGTCTTATATGTTCATCAGTTATTAATCTTCTTACTTCCCCTGCTTCAATACTCACTAATACTTTACTTACGTTTGCAATTTTTTTATCTATTTCTTCGTCATCTGCATAAACTTCTTTAAAGTGTTCTATCGCATTTTCTTTTACTTCATCAATTTTGGCATACTTTTCTAACTTATCTTTAATTTGAATGGCTGCAAGCATATCTTTAGTTGCATATTCTTTAACAGCATTTTCTAATTCTGGATCAATTTCTGCTTTTTCAAGTTCAATTTTTTCTACTCCGACTTCATCGATAATCTTTTGTTCAAATTCACATAAAACTTTAATATTTTCATGAGCAAACATTAAAGCATCAAGCATAACTTCTTCACTTAACTCTTTGGCACCTGCTTCAACCATACAAATGGCATCTTTTGTACCAGCAACAGTTAAGTTTAAATCACTTATTTCGGCTTGTTCGGCTGTTGGATTAATAACAAACTTGCCATCAACACGGCCAACAATTACTCCAGCAACTGGACCATCAAATGGAATGTTACTAATTCCAAGACATAAAGATGAACCAAATAGTGCTGTAATTTCTGGTGAATTATCTTGATCAACTGATAAAACTGTATTGATAACTTGAATTTCATTTCTTAAGTTTTCATCAAACATTGGTCTTATAGGTCGATCAATCAATCTAGCAGCAAGTGTTGCAGCATCACTAGGACGACCTTCTCTTTTGATAAATCCTCCAGGAATTTTACCAACTGAATATAATCTTTCTTGATATAAAACTGTAAGCGGGAAAAAGTCACTACTTATCATGTTTTTACCCATAACACAAACTGATAAAACTGCTGTATCACCATAACGAACTAAAACAGAGCCATTAGTTTGTTTAGCAAGCTCGCCGGTTTCAACAACTAATTTTCTACCATTAAAATCTAATTCATATACTTTCTTCATATTACCTCTTTTCCTTCAAAAAACAAAAAGACACTAAAAACAAGTGCCTTTTTATTTATTTTCTTAAATTTAATTTCTTAATTAATTCACGATAACTTACAACATCTCTTGTTTTTAAGTAGTCAAGCAATTTCTTTCTACGACCTACTTTCATAAGAAGACCTCTTTTAGAATGATAGTCATGCTTATGTTCTTTTAAATGTTCAGTTAAGTTATTAATTTCACTAGTTAATATTGCTACTTGAACTTCAGTTGATCCAACATCGTTCTTAGATTTAGCAAATTCCTTAATGATTTTTGCTTTTTCTTCCTTATTTAAAGCCATAATATATCCTCCTTACTCACAAATCGGTTTTAACTGAAGTGCTGTCGGAGCAACAAACACTTAAGTAAAAACTTCTATATATCTATTATATTTTAAAACTCTCCACTTTTCAAGTAATTATTTTAAAGATGCTAATAATTCATCTTTTTTCATTGTTGAATAACCTTTAACACCTTTTTCTTTTGCTAAAGACTTTAATTCAGCAAGTGTTTTAGAACTTAAATCTTCACTTTTTTCTTCTTTTTTAACTTCTTTTACTTCTTCTTTTTTTGTTTCAACTTTAGTTTCTTTCTTAACTTCTACCTTTTTAGGCGCTTCAACTTTACCATCTAAAGCTTTCTTTGCAGTTTCAACTAAAGCTGCGAAACTCTTAGGATCATCAATAGCCATTTCTGATAACATCTTTCTATTAATAGAAATACCAGCCTTAGTTAGACCGTTGATAAATTTAGAATAACTTATATCGTTTTCACGACATGCAGCATTGATTCTTGTAATCCATAATTTTCTAAAGTTTCTCTTATTTTGTTTTCTATCACGATATGCATAAGCACCACTATGGAATAATTGTTCTTGAGCAGTCTTATATAATCTATGTTTACTTCCAAAATAACCTTTTGCTTCTTTTAATACTTTTCTTCTTCTATTTTTAGAAACATTTCCACCTTTAACTCTTGCCATTTAACTCACCCCACTCCTAGATAACAGATTTTAATCTGTTTCTATCTCCTTTACTTAAAGTACCTTTATTTCTTCTTTGTCTTACTTCTTTAGCTGAATCTTTTCCAGTCTTATGGTTACTTCCACTCTTCATATAAGTAAGTTCGCCATTTTTCTTTTTCATAAATACTTTTGCACTTGATTTATGAGTTTTTTGTTTACATTTTGCCATATTACTTCTTCCCTTCTTTATTTTTTGGTGCTAAAATCATAGCCATTTGTCTTCCATCTAATTTTGGCTCTGTTTCAATTACTGATACTTCTGATAATGCATCAGCAAATCTTAAAAGAACATCACGCCCTAATTCTGGCCTTGCCATTTGACGACCTTTAAACCTAATAAACGCTTTGATTTTATGACCTTTTTCCAAATAGCTTTGTGCATTTCTCCGTCTTGTTTCAAAATCTCCGACATCGATTGTTACTGACAAACGATATTCTTTTAATTCCTTATTAGATTCTCTTTGTTTCTTTTGGGTTTCTTTTAATTTCTTTTGCTTTTCATACTTGTATTTGTTATAATCCATAATCTTTACAACTGCTGGAGTAGAATTTCCACTCATAAGGACTAAATCCAAGCCAGCATAATTTGCAAGTGTCAAAGCATCCTCAATTTTTTTAAGTCCCATTTTTTCGCCGTTTGGCCCAATTACCATTACTTCTGGAATTTTGATATTCTCATTAGTTAGTAATTCATCAACATTTTTTGCTATATTAAAGCACCTCCACCAATTAAAAACGGATACAATATTTGTATCCATTTTCTTTAAAAATCCAAGTCTAAAAAATATAAAACTACGGCTTTTTAACCCATTGCTTACATGCAATCAGGTGGATACAAATCGCTTTCCTTTTTTAACAACACCAATAATATACACTATTATTTTATGTTTGTCAAATGATTTTTATTGTTTTTATTTAAAAAATATAGTAAAGTATCTAAAAAAGGAGTAACTATATGGAAATAATTAATAAACTTTTAGAAAATGGCGATTTTGATGACATTTTAAATAAATATGAATTATATAAATATGAATTACTCGAAGAAATAAGCAGCATATTATTTCCTTACCCCTTACATATTTCTTCAGAAGAAGCTAATTTACTCAAAAGTATCTATATAAATAAAGCTATTATGTTTAAGTTAGATACAGAAAAAGTTATGCTTATTTCTGATACTCATATGGGAAACGATGATTTTGAACGGTTAGATTATTTAAATTATATTGCTAGTTTTTGCATGCAAAATCAAATTCACCATCTAATTCATGCTGGAGATATTGGAGATGGAACTAAAAATGGAAAGCCTCTAAGTTTTCCTGAATTTAAAGACAATGAAGCACTTGAACAATCACAACAAATTGTTGAAAAATATATTGTTATGCCTGATGTTACCCAATTTGTTTTAGGAGGGAATCACGACACAAGATATATAGAACATCAAAATAAAGTAGATATCTTAAAATTATTGGCTAACAAGAAAAACATTTATCCATTAGGGTTTATTCAAGCATTTTTTACAGTTTGTGGCCAAGTAATTTCTTTAGAACATTCCAGTAATCGCATTTATGAAGAATCATTAATTCCCCATGAACTTGCAATAAAAGGACACTCTCACTTATGGCAACCCAAAAACAATATATTATACATACCTACTTTAAGCAACTATATTTGCCACATAGGAAAAGAAGAAGGAAAAGCGGGATTTGTTATTATGCAACCTATTCAAACTAACGACGGAGTTATTTTACATTTTGATAGATATACTTTTATTGAAACAAATAATTTCTTAAGTGCTTCTAAAACAGCAGAAAAAGCATATACTTTGACACGAAAAAAAGAAATGTAAAAAAAGAAATTATTCTTTTACATTCCCTTTGTTCTTTTTAAATATAATCCTCGATCTGTTTTTTCATAAAAATATGGTAACGAATCTAAAAGTGGAGCAAAATTGACATTATTATCATTAGTATAAACTTTAGCCCAAGCATCAACTAACTCTTGCGGTGCTCCAACACTTTTTAAATATTCCAAATATCTAAAATATTCTTCTTTACTAGCGTAATTAATTCTAGCACCATACAAAAAATCTATTACCAGCATTGCATAACAATATAAATCAGCATTTTCATCTGCTACAAAATCTCCACCACAAGATATTTGAAAATCTGTATGATATTTTTCTGGAAAATCTATTAATGGTGAAAATGAAGATAAATATTTAGATAAAAATGGATGATTTCCTAAAATACGACAAGAATCCAAATCGACAGCATATAATCTTTCTTTTTCTAAATCCACCATAAAATTTCGTTCATGCAAATCATTTAAATACCAATTTAATTTTGGATTTTCTTTTCTAACACTAGCCATTTTTTCTAATATACTACCTATTTGTTTTAAATACTTTACTTTTACCTTAATATCAATATCAGAATTAAATAAAATGTCTGCTAATGTTACACCATTAATTAAAGGCATCGAAAATCCCACAACTTCTTTATCAACTGTCAGCAAATGTTCTGGAAATACCATCTCGGGCATATCCACACTTTCACTTAAATCAACTAGGGAATTAATTGTATATAATTTATTACTAAAGTATGTTCCTTTCTTTCGAAAAAGTAACTTAAATGCTCTCTTAGGATTATTAACATCTCTAATAACATCACCTTCACTACTGGTATAAGTACTAACTAATAATTCTTCCATTTTTTTCATTTCGTTTTTGCTTATATTAATAGATTCCATAAACTACTCCCCATTTTTATAGTATCCACCACTAGTTTTGTGTATTCTTGCTCTAACCATTGTATAATCTTTATCTTCATTTATACCTTCTAGTAATTCAGCATTATAAATATCGACATTACCTCCAGTATAAATATTAGCAATTATATCTAACAACTCTTTAGATACTCCTCGTTTCTTTAAAAAACTTAAATAATTATAAAATTCATTATAACTCCAACGATGAGAATTATTACAACCACTTAAAACATTTAAAAGCATATAAATAAATGAAACACTAGTAATATCCTTATTAGGAATAAATTTACCACTTTCTTCATCTAAAACATATTTATTAGGAAATTTCTCTAATAAATGATTAAAAGTTGTTACTTTAGAAATAGGTATTGGCCCCCCGACAAAATAAGAACTATCCATATCAACTGCTCTAACTATTTGATCAGTTATATCCCAGATAAAATTAGCTTCATGAATATCTCCTAAAAAGAATTTACCATCAAGTTCATGTGAATCATTTATTTTTATCAAAATAGCTAATATTTCTTTTAACCATTGTAATTTCAACTCAAGTTTAACCTTAGGATTATTTAAAAGCAATGCTAAATTAACATTATCTTCGATATAAGGCATAGCAAAACCAGAAATTTCACCATCTAGAGAAACTAAAGATGTTGGTGTTACTAGTTCTGGCATTGGCATTTTTTCGAACGTAGCAATAAGTCTGGTTATAACAGCAATTTTATCAGCGATATATTCTTCACTTTGATTGTAATAAACTTTTAGCAAATCATTTAGATGACCATAATCTCTTTTAAAATCATGGATATATAATTTGGCTTCAGTATTGACAATATTTCTGCTTAAATTAAGTAATGGCATTTTTCTAAGTTGCCTTTTAGTTACGTTTACAACCTTCACCAAAACCACCCCTCTTTTTAAATCGAAGAATATTCTAGCATAAAAAAGAAGAAAAAGCAAATTATACTTTTTCTTCGCAATAATTAAATATTATATTCCTTATCTTCGATGCATTTAGTAACTAAATTAATAAATTCGGCGCTTGATACTGTAGTTGTTTCTTGTTTACCAAACTTACGATAACTTACACTATCATTTTCTACTTCTTTATCTCCTAAAACTAAAGTAAGAGGAATTTTCTTAGTTTGACTTTCACGCATCTTATATCCCATTTTTTCATCACGGTCATCTATTTTTACTCTTATGCCTGCTTCATCTAATTTTTTGGCAAGATTTTTAGCATATTCTAGGTGATGTTCATTACTTACTGGGATAATATTTACTTGGACTGGAGATAACCATAGTGGAAAAGCACCAGCATAGTGTT
>CALVKN010000041.1 GCA_944332715.1 uncultured Bacilli bacterium | reverse complement strand
ATAAATCATATTTTTTTAAGAATGCTCTTACTACAGGAGCAGGACGATACCACCATACTGGTGTACCTAAAATAATTTCATCATATTTACTCAAATCAATATTAATATCTTCTGTTTCAGGAATAATATTACTATTTTCTCCATTTTGTTCATCATTTACTACTTCATTGTAATCACTTGAATAAGGTATTGCTCTTTTTAATTCTAGGATGTCACAGTCTAATTTATCTTTTATTTTTTCGGCTATTAATTTAGTATGTCCAGTATAACTAAAGTAAACTACTAATTGCATTATTTACTCTCCTTTCCTTTATATAAATTAATTTTATAATTTAAATAGTCTAGAGTTTTTTCTTTATTTTTTATTTCATCTGTCAGTACTTTCTTTTGATGTTCTAATATCTCTAGTCTTTCAGGAATAGTTTTATCTCCTTCTTTATTTAAATCAATAAATCTTTTGATGTCTTCTAGACTAAGACCAGCATGTTTCATGCAAATGATAAATTCAATTCTTGAGAAATCTTCTTCGCTATAGTTTCTTACACCTGATTCTTTAGATACATTATCAATTAATCCCAGTTTTTCATAATATCTTAATGTATCCGCTGGTAAATTATACTTTTTACTTACTTCACTTATTTTCATTTTATCACCACGATTTTATAATAGCAGATGGACCTTGCTCCAAGTCAAGACTTTTTTTGCTATTTATCTTCTGCCAAGAGTAGTTAGTTCATCAGATACAGAAGTAGTTGCATCTTTTAATATAGTTTCTTTATAGTTATTTACAATATTAGCAATTTTATCAAGTTCTAATATTCCAACCCGCATGGAAAGTTCAGCCTTATCAAGTTGCCTCCAATCGCCATATTTTTCTAAAATCAATTTATGTAAATTATAAATTATTTTATTTTTACTAGCATCAGGGATATCCCAAGATAAAACTTCAGCAGTTCTTTGAAGAGTTGTGACCATTTGCATGTATGTTATCTCAGGCCTTAGTTTTTCATATCTACCAGTCTTCTTAGTTTCTTCTCCTAATTTATCAGCAACTCTAAAGGTATCTAATAAATGAGGATTAAGAACAAAACCTTTTGCTGATACTCCCTCGCTTGGACTTTTGCGATAAAAATATCCCATATTATTTAGATGTACTACATTACTAGCATTAAATAGATTAGAATATGTAAATGCAACATCTTCCCACATACAATCTTCTAGGAATTTTTGGCCATGTAAAGATTCTTTTTTAAATATTTTATTACAAACAGAAGGAGACTCATCTAAAACTAATGATGGTTTATCTAAGGGACTATACTTCGTTATTCTATCATATGTTTCATAATACTTACCTAAATGGGAACTATCACGCACAAAAGTAAGTCTTGTTGATACTATATCAGCAGTGTTTACTTTAGCAGCGTTATATAATTCTTCATACATTGTTGGTGTAACATAATCATCACTATCAAGAAAGCCAATGTACTCTCCACTAGAAAGAGACATCCCGATATTTCGACTGGCTCCTTGACCTTTATTTTGGTCATTTTTAAATACTTTTATCATGTTTGGATATTTATTTTCATATTCCATAATAATTTCAAAACTTTTATCAGTTGAAGCATCATCAACTACAATTATTTCTATGTCTTTTAGGGTTTGATTAACTAAAGAATCTAGACAATCCCTTAAATGTTTTTCTGAATTATAAATAGGAACAATTATACTTACTTTCATATATCCTCCATCTATATTTTAGCACAAAACAAAAACTATTGACATTTTTAAATACACCAATAGTCTTTTAATTAACACTTCAAAGAATTTCTAATTACTTCTTTAGATTTATCGTAAAGTTCTTGTTCTTCTTTAGTAAGTTCAATTTTCAATCTTCTTTTGATACCTTTTTTATTGATAATACATGGACTACTTATATAGACATCTTTATCAAAAGCAGATACTGTTATAATAGCATTTTCATCATTTAATATCGCGTTAGTAATTCTTACTAGACACATACCAATACCATAAGAGGTATTACCTTTTTTCTTAATTATATCATAAGCAGAAGTTCTAACACTTTCACTAATTTCTTCTTTTTCTTTTTTACTAAGCATGGAATTTATTTTAACAGAACCAATCATCGCACTGCTCCAAGCAACAAATTCTGAGTCGCCATGTTCTCCTAAAACGTAGGCATGAACATTTTGGGGCAGTATTTCAAACTTACGAGATAAAATGTAGCGCAATCTGGCAGTATCTAGACTTGTGCCAGTACCAATTATTTGAGATGCCGGTAAGTTGGAATATTTATAAGTAATGTAACTCATAGCATCAACGGGATTAGTAGCAATTAAAAATATGCCATTAAAATTAGTTGCCATAACTTTATTAATAATACTTTTAAAAATAGTTTTATTTTTATGAATTAAGTCAAGGCGAGTTTCACCAACATTTTGATTAGCACCAGCAGCAATCATGACAATGGATGCATCATGGCAATCATTATAATCTCCAGCATTAATTATCATATTGTTCGGTGAATACGGAATGCTATGATTTAAATCCTCTGCCTCTCCTTCAGCTAATTCTATATTTACATCAATTAAAACAAGTTCATCAACATTACACTTTTGATTAACTAGAGCATATGCATAACTCATTCCTACATTACCACAACCAATTATTACTATTTTATTCATTCTACCTCCTAAGTTTATTATTACTTGTAAATACTTCATCCATACATAAATTTATATTTTCTTTGCTAATAATATTTAAATATCTTTTTATATCTTCATCACTACATTTTTGATAACCTTTACTTATTAATTCAGGAAATTCACTAGATTTAAATTGTGAGTATGTTAAATCACAAAGGTAATATTCTTTTCCATCAAAAACAAGTAAGAATCTATGTTCATATGACAAATTTAAATCAGAGGTATCAATTATATGAACTAAAACGTGTTTTTTTAATAAAGCATTATATAGATAACTATTATATACTAGACACATTCTTTCATAATCCAAATTTGCTAATTCAGTTTGCACTTCTTTTATTGCTTCTTCGATTAATTTTTCGGTATTTCCCCCTTTAATATTTAGTATTTTATTATAAAAATTCATATTATTTTACCTTACCAAAGCGACGATCTCTACTTTCATATTCTTTAAATGCTTTATCTAATTCTTTTGTATCAAAATCAGGGAAATAAACTTTAGGGAAATAGAATTCTGCATAAGAAATTTGCCATAACATAAAGTTACTGATACGAGACTCACCACTAGTACGTATTAAAAAGTCAATATCAGGTAGTTCATGGTATAAATTCTTAGCAAATAATTCTTCATCTATATCATTAATAGTAATTTCATTATTAGCAAATTTTCTAACTATATTTTTAGTGGCATCTACAATTTCTGCTCGTCCACCATAACTTAAGCAAAAATTTACTACTAAACCATCATTATCCGCAGTTTCATTTTCTAAAGCATTCATGGCATCAACTATATCACTGCGAAGGTATTCTTTGCGACCCGAAAAATATATTTTAATATTTTCATTACGATATTCTTTTTTTACTGTTGTAAACCATTTTAAAAATAGTTCCATTAAATAATTTACTTCTTCAGTTGGTCTACCAAAGTTTTCAGTTGAAAAGACATAAAGACTTAAATAATTAACTAATTTTTCGTGAGATAAATAAAGAATTATTTTACGAAGTGCTTCTGCTCCAGCTTTGTGTCCTTCACTGCGGGATAGCCCACGTTCTTTAGCCCATCGACCGTTCCCATCAACAATTATACCTAAATGATTTATTTTTTTCATACAATCTCCTTTTTTAATATATATATTATACACTAAGAAAAAAAGAAAAGATATTATTTGTAAATCACTTTACACATTATCTTCTCTTTCTTCTTCTGCGTTTTCTTCTTAGTTTTTTAAAAATACATAAGATAATAAATAAAAGGATAATTATTCCAACCGCAATAACTATGGGATTATAATAAGTGATATCACTATCTAGTGTTACATCTGCTGTATACAATACTTCATCACCATCAGATATAGTAATAGTACCAAGTTTGGTTCCAGACTTAGTAAATGCATCGATTTGTTCTACCCCATCATAAGTAACATTTAAATTTTCAGCAGTATTATTTTCCAAATATAATTCAACATTTTCAGGACCCGTTATATTATAAGTTTTATCTTTACTCCATTTAACAGGAATTGTTTTAATAACATCATTGGTACTCAAAACTTGTTGATAACTATAATTTTCATTGTAGTAGTCATAAATAGCAAGTGAATCTAAAACAGCACTATAATTTTGGTCAGTTGATGCATTAATTACCACTAGTAGATAATCAACACCATTTAGAGTAGCAATAGATGCAAGACATCTTCCAGCATCCTTAGTAAAGCCACTTTTAGAACCTTCAATTTTATCAACTTCCAAGATATCTTTATAAGGATATAAGGTGCTTTCTAAAACCAAACCATTAGAAGTCGTATATTCCTTAGTTGTAAATATTTTTTTAAATGTCTCATTTTTTAAAGCATATTTTAAGAGTGTTGCTATATCACTAGCAGTTGAATAGTTATCCTCATCATCCTTACCAATAGGATTAGAAAATGAAGTATTTGATAAACCTATTTGGTCTGCTAAATTATTCATTTCCGTAACAAAGGAATCATACCCTAAAGTATTATTAACTATAGCATTAACGGCATCAGCTCCACTGGGAAGTAAGATACCATATAATAAATCTTCATAAGTTACAGTATCACCAACTGAAAATTCTGCTTTAGAATAACCACTAGTACCTAAAAAGTCTTCATTAGTTATAGTAACTAAATCACTCAAATCATCAATGTTTTCAATAGCAACTAAAGCAGTCATCATTTTAGTAAGACTGGCTATACTAGTTTGTTTGTTACTATCTTGTTCAAATAATACTTCATCATCATTTAAATTATAAAGAATAACATATTTACTAGTAATATCAAAAGGGGATGCAAAAACAATATTGGGTACTAAAAATACAAAAATTATAAATACAAATAACTTCTTCATTATTTAAGTTCGTAGATTGTTCCTTCCCTTGTATCTTTTAAGATAATGCCCTTCTTTAATAATTCTTCACGAATAGCATCAGCAGTGGCATAATCTTTATTTTTCTTTGCCTCATCTCTTTCTTTGATTTTATTTAAAATATATTCTTCATTTTCTACTTTTGGTTGATCTTTTTTAAGTAAATCGAGACTTAATACTTCATCCCAAGTGCTTACTAAATGATATTTGGTATCATTATCGACATCACTTTTAAGTAAGTCATATAAAATTGTAATAGCATTAGCAGTGTTTAAATCATCTTCAAGGCATGCTTTAAATTTATTATTCCATTCAGCAAATAATTTTTCATTAACATTATTACCATATTTTAAAGCAGTAGTTCTACTTAATAATTTTTTATAAGCATTTTCTGCCCCATCTAGAGAGGCATAAGAAAACACTAGTTGACGGCGATAATGACTAAGTAAGCACATGTATCGGAAAGATAGTGGATTATATCCTTTTTCTTTTAGGACACTTACGGTAAGTATAGCACCATGACTTTTACTCATCTTACCAGTTTCATCATTTAAGTGTTCATTATGGAACCAATAATTACACCATTTATGTCCTAAGTATGATTCACTTTGAGCAATTTCGTTAGTGTGATGTGGAAATATGTTATCTACTCCACCACCATGGATATCTAAGTATTCTCCTAAGTATTTGATACTTATACCAGTACATTCAATGTGCCAGCCCGGATAACCTAAGCCCCAAGGACTATCCCATTTTAATTCTTGATCCTCAAACTTAGATTTAGTAAACCATAAAACAAAATCATTTTGATTTTTCTTACTTTGGTCTTCTTCGACACCCTCACGAACGCCGACAACCATTTCATCAGCTTTGTGGTTAGTAAGTTTGTAGTAATCATCTAGTTTTGTTGTATCAAAATAAATATTACCACCAGATTCATAGGCATAACCAGTATCAAGTAACTTAGTAATTATCTTAATATATTCATTAATATTAGCTGTTGCAGGACTTACTATATCAGGACGGCGATTATTAAGTAAATCAAAATCCCGGAAAAAAGCATCAGTATAAAATCGTGCAATATCCATAACTGTCTTATTTTCTTTTTTAGCACTAGCAACCATTTTATCATCACCAGAATCAGAATCACTTGTCAAGTGTCCAACATCTGTGATATTCATTACTCTTTTTACATTATATCCTAAATATCTTAAAGTTTTATCTAATATGTCATGCCCAATATAATTGCGCATATTACCGATGTGGGCATAGTGATATACTGTTGGTCCACATGTATAAAAGCCCACTTCTTTTTCATTCCAAGGAACAAATTCTTCCACTTTCCTTGTTAGTGTATTATAAATTTTCATAAATTAATCTTACTCCTCATCTGTAGTTGGGTGAATGGTAAGTGTTGCTTCTTTATCATCCACTCTTATCAAAGATACAGTATATTCTAAACTTAATTTGTCAGTTTTTACTGATGTAGGATCAATACTACCTAATTCAACATATGCTATTTTAGCATCATTTAATACTAGAAGTCTAACTAAATATTGTCCTGTATCTTTATCATTTTTAATGTCTATTAGTTTTACTGTTACATCTTCACTTGCTACAGCATAATCCATTTCACTCAAAGTAAAATAACGATAATATTCTGTTTCGATTTTCTCACAATCTATGAAAAACTTATATATACCAAATCCGAGTATTCCTAGTACCACAACCCACCCTATTATCCATATAAATTTCTTCATTTTAATCTTTCAATTACTGTATCTTTACCAATTAAATAAAGAGTATCAGCAAGTTCTGGGCCATGCATGAAGCCACTTGCTTTAATACGTATTGGCATGTAAAGTAATTTACCTTTCACTCCAAGAGTAGTTTTAACATTATTTATTGCTGCACTAATATTATCAGTATTCCAATCAGTTATCTTTTCTACTTCACTTTTAAAACAATCTGTTACATCCTTAGTTACAGGATCACTTTCTAAAAATTCTCTTGCTTCATCATCTAAAGCAATTTTATCAATAAAGAAGTTTTCTGTTAAATCATTTATTTCATTACCATAATCTAAATGATCTTTATAGATAAGCAATAATTTATCTACCCATTCTTCGCTTTTACCAGATACATCACGAGTAAAGAATTTTTTAATCCAATTTAAATATTCTTCATCAGACATTTTTTGAATATATTGATGATTAAACCATTTTAATTTCTTTACATCATATTGGCTAGATGATTTACTAATTCTGGTTTCATCAAAATTTTTAATAAGTTCATCCATTGTAAATACTTCTTGGTTAGTTGCAGGACTCCAGCCAAGTAAACTTAAATAGTTTACAATTGCTGCTGGTAGGTAGCCTTCATTATATAAATCCATAAAAGATGCATCTCCATTACGTTTAGATAACTTATTACCATCTTCACCTAGAACCATAGCAACATGGGCATAGATTGGTTTTTCCCAACCAAATGCTTCATATAACAAATTATATTTAGCAGTTTGATCTAGGTATTCTTTACCACGGATTACATGAGTTATTTCCATTAAGTGATCATCAATTACATTAGCGAAGTTATAAGTGGGAAAACCATCACTTTTAAGTAGGATTTGGTCATCAAGTATACTATTATCAATTTTTATTTTACCATAGATTATATCATCAACGATAGTTGTACCAGTTTTAGGCATCTTTTGTCTTATGACGAATGATGCACCACTATCAAGCTTTTCTTTAACCATTTCTTTAGTTAAACGGGAACATCGTCCGTCGTATAAAAATGGTTTATGTCTAGCATTAGCTCTTTCTCGCATGGCATTTAGTTCTTCTTCTGTGCAAAAACAATAGTAAGCTTTACCTTTTTCTACTAGTTCTTCGGCATACTTTTTGTAGATGTCTTTTCTTTCACTTTGAATGTATGGGCCATAGCCTTTATCATTATTTGGTCCTTCATCTATTTTAAAGCCACATAATTCTAATGTTTTATATATAAAGTCAATTGCACCCTCGACTTCACGTTGTTGGTCAGTATCTTCGATACGAAGAATAAACGCTCCATCATATTTTTTAGCAAGCAAATATTCAAATATTGCTGTTCTTAAATTTCCAATGTGCATATACCCAGTTGGACTAGGTGCATAACGTGTTCTAACTTTCATAATTTTCAACTCCACCCTTATTTTATCATAGAAACAATAAAAAAGGAATGTTTTTCACATTCCTATGATGTATGGATCTGTAATAGAGCCGTCGCCGTCGAGAACGTAGACAGATGAGTCAAGGTATAAAGTGGGTCTAGTGGAATAACAATCATATGTGCCAGTTTTGTCTGCAACAATTATATTGGGTGATAAATTTGAATATACAGAGATTAAAAGAAATTAGAGAAGATAGAGATTTAAAACAAAGTGAAGTTGCAAGTGTTTTAGGAATAAAGCAACAACAATATAGTGAATATGAAATAGAAAAAAGATTAATACCAATCAATTATTTATATGATTTAGCAGTTTTCTATGACACATCAATTGATTATTTATTAAGTAAAACTGATGAAAGAAAACCTTACCCTAAATCAATAATAAAATAGTTATTCATTATAAAAATACTGAAGTGTGCGTATTAGTACTTCAGTATTTTTCTTTAATACTCTTTTACTCATATTA
>CALVKN010000040.1 GCA_944332715.1 uncultured Bacilli bacterium | reverse complement strand
ATGATAATCACTTAAATAAAAATTTTTAACTGTCTCAATCATTTCAGTCTCATCAATATCATCATAATCTTTAAAATTCTCAATTATTTGACTATAATTATCAAATACTTCATCTTTTCCCAATGTTTTAAATTCTTCTATCATTACTACTCCATTATTTTTTCTTCTTTTTATTTTTCTTTTTAGTATTTTCTACTTTATCATACATTTCTTCATCTAATTTAAATTCTTCACTATTTACTTCTTCAATAACATTTAATTTTTGAGTAGTTTCATCTTTTTCTTCTTTCTTTTCTTCTAATTCATCATCTATAATCTTTACTTCTGTTACATTAATTTTTTTATTTTTCTTCTTATGTCCTTTACGTAATGTAACAATCAAGATAATAAACATAATAATTAATATAGCACTAAAACCAATAATTATATATGAATATAAATTATTTTTTTCAAACAACTCATTAATCATTTCATCATCATATTTTTGAATTGATTGATCAGTCTTATCATACTTGAAAAATCCTTCTTCACCAGTTTCAATATTAATACCATAAATTATAGCAAATCTTGAACTAGCAGAAGTATAATATGCCGGAACTTCTATTTCATTAATAGTTACACTTCCAAACTCATAACCATTTAATTTTTCCTTTGTTTCTTTTACATAAATAGTAAGTTGATTAAATTGCAATTCAGTGTATGGGGTATAAGTATTAGTAGCATCATCATAAATAAACAAAGAAATATTACCAGTACTATCCTTTAAACCTACTAAAGTAAAACCAGTAAGTTCACTTGTATATGCTGGAATATCAAATTCATTAATTTTTATAGTTGTCTCTTGATAAGCATTTGCTACTGGCAAAAATTCTTTTATTTTTACAACAGTATACGCATCATCACCTATAGTTACATTAATTGGATTTTCATCAACTACATCAACTGTTACAGTATATGTTTTTTCACTACCATTTTCTGCTCTAACAACTAATTGAAACGTATTAGTTCCTTGAGTTACTTCAAATGTACCAGTACCACTAACAGATGCTGCTTTATCATTTTCAGTAGCATTAATTGTTATTTCTTTAGTATTTTCTGGAACTGTTACAGTATATTCTGTTATATCTTTAGAAAATTCTGGACTAAGCTCAAAACCTTCGACAGTTAAACTTTTTAAATTATTATCTTTTGAATAACTAGCCTCAAGTTCCGCTTGAGTAATAATATTTATTTTTTTACCGCTAGAACTTAAACTCATTTTACTTAAATCACTATAAGCATAAGCATCATAACTATTAACTGATACAGTTGTAGAACCACTTTTTAAAGTCTTAAATGTAAAAGTATAAGACTTAGATTTAACACCAGTAGCAGAAGAATTAACCATCTTTGTTCCATTACCTTCAGAATTAGTACTAACAAGTTCTAAATAATTACGGTCATAATTTAAATTCATTTCCCAACTACCTATAGCAGTAGAACTAGACAATGTTACAGTTAAAGTAACCCTATTACCAACAACTACTTGACTAGAACCCGTTACCTTTATTGTTCCACTCGCCGCACTAACACTAAGGGGAAGTAAAATAATAGCTAAAAAACTTAATAAGAAATATTTTATTTTTTTCATTTATCCTCCTTTTATTGAACTATACTATACGTTCCTAAAATACTTTTTTGAACTTGCAATAAATCCAATGCATTAATTACACCATCTCCAGATGTATCTCCAGCAAGACTATATGCTCCACTTAAGTTATATGTACCTAAAATATTTTTTTGAACTTGTAATAAATCTAATGCATTAATTACACCATCTCCAGATGTATCTCCTTTTATAACAACTTCTAAAGTTTCAACACTGCTTGAATTATTAACAACTACTTTAAAACCTGTAGCAATAGTACCACTATTAACTATAGAACCTGCGGCATTATAAATCGTTACTGTACCAGACCCACCAACTGATTCAATAGTTGATTTTAAAGTTGCTACATCACTACCTACAGCAATTCCAGAAATATATCCACTAGCATATCTATAACCACTTGATGTTATAATTGTACTAATTGGTAAACTACTTGGCTTAGAATCATCTGGAGTATCCACAGCTCCTCCAGGACTATTTGAAATAGTAGCATCCATATTATTATAAACAGGTACATAGAAAATAAATGAAGACTCTAAAATTCCTAAATCACTATACGTACCATAAGTTATTGCAGATTCACTAGATGGTGCTGCAACATTAGTCATATATTGATGTGTACCAATAGCTGATGAATTACTTTGATTAACATTAAATTTTTGTAAATAACCAGTATTTTGATTATTAGCAATATAATTATTAGCAATTTGAGTAAGCCCTCCACTTATTGCATTATTTACACTATTCCATCCATATCGATAAGCATAATTAAGGCCACAATAAGCAGTCCCATAACTTTGTACACAAGAATCACTTACCCCATAATTATAAAAATTATAATACCCAACATATGCATTAGCACTGCCGGCATTTTGAATAAATAAAGAACCATAATAAGTATTAGCATCAGCAATATAATTACCACTATATAAACTATATAAAGATTCTCCATTTCCTAATTCCTGTAAAATACGTGATGCTGTAAATATCGGAGAAACATTTAAAGAAGAGCCACTACTAACAATTGCATCAGCAATATTAGTACCAAGATTTAAATGATACTTATAAAATGATGCTCCATCAATAATACTTGCAACAGCACTATTATATATATTTGAAAAATTACTATCATAATTTAAAGCCTCAAATTGAAAAATAAATCTATCTGCTAAAAAATTACGTGGATCCATATAATATGCAACACCAGTTTTAGTAACACCAACATAACCACTATCATACTCTGTACAAGTTGAATCAATAAATCCACTATTAGCACTACTACCATATATAAGATTAGTTCCGCAAGCACTTTCTTCTTCAATAATATATGCCCAATCATAATTTATTTTTAAAGGAACAAACTGCCACGTAGGATGTTTTTCTTTTAAATTACAAAGCCCACCCCAATAACTTGAAGGAAATCCCAAATTGCTCATTTCTATTTCACACGCAGTAGATGGTAAAACATCATCGGTATTATAACTTCTAACTACTTCAACATGATCTCCACAAACATAACCAGTAGCGGTTCCATTATAATAAATTTGATACCAATCACTATTACAACCACTATGATTATTTGTATCTTTATATGTTTTATCTTCAACTAATATATAATATGAACCCTTGCCAAGTGAAGTAAGTCTTGTATTTTGTGTTCCAGGACCAGTTCTAACATTAGCACCTTGATCTAAAATAAATCCCCTTGCAGTAAATCCAGTAGCAGATGCATCAGTAACAAAAACAAAATAACAAATAAAAATCATCAAAAATGTTATAATTTTTCGCAACTTAAAAACACCTCCTTACCATCATATACACTAGTATTATAACATTTCCCCGTTGTTTCGACAAACTATTTACAAATTATTTAGCAAAGTTATGTAAAATAACTGTTATTTTTTCGTAAAATATAATATAATATCCTTAAATGTGGTGGTTGTAATGAAAACGTTTGATAGAATTGATATAATACTAATTGTTTTAATCTCAATATATTTAATTACTTTAGTTATTGGAATATTATGGATTATTTTAGATGTAATAGAAAAGAAAAATAAAAAATTACTAGGTAAAGAATCTACTAACAAAATTGATAATAAACCTAAAAAAGCAGTAACACCAAAAGAAAAAAATACTATTACAACAAACAATTTCAAACAAAAATTATTACAATTTAAAGCTAAATTAAAGAAAATCAAAGAAACAGAAATTAATAAGCCAATTATTTCTGAAAAACCAACAGTAGCAGTTTCTAAAACTAAAGTAACAAACACTAAGAAAAAAACAACTACAACTAAAAGTGCTAAAAAAGCTCCATCTAAAACAAAACCAAAGAATAATTCTTCAAAAAGAACTAATGGTTACGTAAGTCCAACCAAAAGAAAGAAAAATAACAAAAGGAAGAAAAATACTTCTAAAAAGAAAAAATCAACGAAACGCTAACGTTGATTTTTTTAATTACCCAAAATAATATCAGTTAATTCATCATCTGTATTATCTTCATCTAAAGAATCATTATTATCATCTTCTTTATCTGAATCATTATCAAAATCATTATTTTCATCACCACTATCAGTCTCATCACTAATGGCCTCACGACTATTAATAACATATACTGTAAGTTCATCAACTGTTGAAGTTAATACACCAATAAATTCACTTTGATCCCCAATTAAACCAACAGCAACATCTGGATTATAATGTTCACTATCTGGGTCAACATATTCAATATTAAATACTATTCCATGTTCTTGACAATATTCTTCTGCCACACTTACAGTACTACCAATAAAGTTTGGTAAAGTAGTACTTGATTGCTCTTTACGCAATCCTTTACCTGGACTACTTATTTCATATGTTTCATTTACAGAAAAACTAAATGTTTTAATTACTTCTTCCTCTTCTATGCCAAGAGTTACTTTTAATGCATGCCTTATATCTTCTAAAGAATCTACATAATAACCCTGTGCTGATGTTTTCATACCTGAACTTGGAAGATATACCGGTAAACTATAAGTTTCCAAATATGCTTTATTAATATTTAATAAATCTTCACCACTTATAACATTAGATACCATGTTTTTAACAACATTATAACCTGATAAAATTGTATCAGTTGCCATATTAGTAGCAATATTATTACTAACAGCTGTTAAAATATTTTGAAGTTCTTTAATACTACTAAATTGTAATGCTTTTGATGCAATTGCTTCAACTACTTGTTGTTGATGTCTTATTCTATCTAAATCTCCACCGATATACATATGTCTATTTCTTGCATATGCTAATGCTTGTTCACCATCTAAAACTTGTAAACCTGGTTCAATACACACCAAATTATCTCCGAACAATCTATCAGAATTTTGTTCACACATCATTCCATCATATTTATCTTTCATATAAGTTGGTGCTTCCACTAAAACTTCTACTCCACCGATAGCATCAACAAGTTCAACAACACCTTTAAAGTTAATTTTTACATAATAATCTATTTCTACATCTAAAAAGTTACTAACTGTATCAATTACACAACTAGTTCCATATGCTGCTGATGAATTAATCTTAGCATATCTATCCCCATTACAAGCAATTGGTACATATGTATCTCTTGGAATACTTACCATTGTAGCAGTTAATGTTGTTGGATTAAACGTTATAAGCATAAGTGTATCACCATTAAATGCTGCATTAGCATTAAGTCCTGAAACTTCTGAATCAACACCCATAAGTAAGAATGTCAAAGGTTCATCAAAAGTCTTATTACTTGATAATATTAAATCCTGATTTTCTCTTTCTTCACTATATTTATATAATATTTTAGTTTCACTAGCAATATTTTGATATTGTTCTTCATTACTAAATAGTGTTACATAACTACCAGGTACAAATATTGCATCAATATCTCCCTCATACAAATCCCGAATCAAAACATTATAATCATCATAATCAGTTATACTATTAACTAGTTTTTCTTCACTATATAATTTACTTGCTAGTATATTCCACTCTATTTCTTCTTCATCATTAAGCATTCCGATACTTGAACCATTATCAAATTCTGTATCTTTCATCGCAATTAAATATGTAGTATAAACTAACTTATCGCTTTCTGTAATATTATCCAAATTATTATAAACCATATTTATATAATAAGAACCTACACAGAATATAGCAATAAAAATAATAGAAACAATAGATGTAATAATTAATACTTTATATTTACGTTGTAATAAATTTAAAAGATTCCAAAAACTATATACTACTATATATAGTATAAAAAATATAATAAATACTATCCTAAGTACTGTTTCTATACCAGTTAAATTTAATAAACTTTTAATGAAAAAGAATAAACTAACAATATAAACAATACAAATAAAGTAGTAAATATATCTTAGTACCCTACTAGATCTTTTTAACTTCCTAATAAATTTATTCATCCCTTTTATTCTCCTGTTACATATTCTACAACGTATAATTTATTATCTAATTCTATTAAGGTAATTGTAGCATTATCATCATACCCTAAATCATCAACATAATCCCAAGTTATTGATACAACATAACTATCATATTCATCTTCACCAAATAGAAAAGTTGAACCTTCAACTGAAGAATTAGTAATACTACTTACTTCAGGTAAATCTTGTCTTCTTTTACCATCTGAATTATTTTCCATCGATTTATAAATTGTATCTTCAACATTTGTTTTAAAATTATCGACATTATCTGGATAAACATACTCTGTACTACCTACATCATAACGATTTACTTTATTATCCATCGTAAATAAATCGATAACAAAAAGTTCTGCTAATTTTTTAGCATACTCTTCATAATTTATTTCATCAGAACTTAAAACATTTTTAAGTTCATTATAAGTATTTTTCATAAGTTTGGTATCTCTATCATCTAAAGTATACCCGAATTCATCAATACTATCTACTACTTTAACAGCATCTTTATTATCACTTTTACTTAACAACTTTCCTGCTACAATTGATGCTGCTAACAAAACTATCAAGATGATTATGATGATTAATATTACTTTATATTTCTTCTTCATATCATTCTCCGTTCATATCAACTGAATCAAGCAAATCATAAACAATTATTGAATTAGATATATCAAGTATTTGTTCTGAAATTCCTGAAAGACTATTAATATATTCTTCATCTAAAACTTCATCAGTTAAAAGTTTATATTCTCCAGTTGAATTATTATAATAAATCTTATTTGTTAAAACATTACCATTAGGGTAAATTACCATATTATCATCTCTAACACTGAAAATATCAGCCCCCATAGTATATTTATTATATAATCCATACATATTTAGTATGGTTGCTGCAACATTATACATACCTGTTACATAATCTACTTCACCACTAAATGTACTTCTTAATTCAGGATCTTTTGTCCAAATGATAAGTGGTGTATTTTTATTAAGTTCATGAGCATAGTAATCATATTCCACATAATTTGGATCACCTTCTACATATTCTTCACCAGTTTCAGGATTCAAATTATATAGATAATTAATTTCACTACGAGAAAGTTTAGCATCATGGTCTCCGAAGAAAACAAATACTGTATCATCAAATGCATCAGATTCATTAATATAATTTATAAAATCTCCAAGAGCCATATCAGCATAATTTGCACTCTTAATATACTCACCAACCGCAGTATCAGATAAATAATCTTGAGCCATTTCTGTAACTTCACCAGTCACTTCATCAACTACATTATAATAACTAGTCAAATCAAGTGTACTATATCTACTACCAATAGAAAATGGTGAGTGATTAGATAATGTTATAACATACCCCATATAATTTTCATAAGTATTTTCAATATTTTCCATAATAGGAATTATTTGACTGAAAAATAATCTATCATTAATACCTAAATTTACTACATCTTCATCGGTATAATTATATGTTTCTTCAAAATACATTCCTTCATAACCAAGCGATGGATGAGCTCTATTACGATTCCACATAGATGAATAATTACCATGCATACTAAATGTATAATATCCTAAATTACCCAAGTATTTTGGAAGAGTAAAATATTCACGATCATAATAACTTGTAAATACTGCCCCACTCGCCGCAGGCATTAAACCAGTAAGTAAAGTAAATTCTGTATCGGAAGAAGTACCTGTACTAACTTGAGGATAAAAATTACTAAAAAACATACCTTCACTTGCTAGTTCGTTTAAGTTTGGTGTTACTTCTACCCCATTGAATTCTAAATCCATTAAAAATGTTTGCATACTTTCCATATGGACAAATACAATATTTTTACCTTGTAGAATACCAGTATATTCATTATCTTCTGGTTTTTCCTTAGCATCAAAATATTCATTGAAGGCAAGTAATGCATCATCATATCCAAATAAGCTACCTGTTTGAAGTGTTAAAAATTGAACTAAGTCATTAAATTGATACAGTAAAATACCAAATCTTTCCACTATATAACCGCGATGCCATTGCTTAGCAAGTCTACTATAATCGGTACTTGTAGCAACACCAAAACTGTATCCTAGACATAAAGCTCCAACTAAAACAGTAGTTACAAGCATCTTTTTTCCTTTTTCAATTTTATCTATAAAATAATAGTAAGATGACGATAATAATTTTTTATGAATCAAATAAAATAAAACAGGAAAAGCAATATACATCAAATCAACAAAACGAATACGTTCAAAAATTGATCCCGTAACAGTTTCCGCTTGACCAACTGTACCAAGTTCTCCAAAAGATGCAAAAGATGTATAAAATGTATAATAAATTGAATTAATAATATTCATAAGAGTAAATATTATTAACCAAATAAAATAATATTTAAATTGATGTTTAGGTTTAATAAAATAACCAAGTCCACCAATAATAAGAATTAAACCTAAATCAGTAATAAATGGTTTGAAACTAAAAAATGAGCCTACTGTAAATTTTCTTACTAACATTGTACCTAAAAGCGCAAATATTACATAAGATATAAATAGACGATTAGTAATTATATATTCAACGACATTTTTACGTATCGCTTTTAAGCATTTTAATACTTTTTTCTTCATATCTTCCCTTCTTACGTAAACAATTATAACAATAAATACATTTTTTATCAATTCTTCTTGCAAAAAAAGTAGATATTTGATACAATTTATTTACGCAGGTGTAGTACAGAGGTTAGTATGCGACCTTGCCAAGGTTGAGACGGCAGTTCGATTCTGCTCACTTGCTCCATAAGGTAAAATCGTCGCACCAATGTGACGTTATTGATTAAATCAATCTGAAAAGATTGATTTTTTTGTGCGTTATTGCAAAGAAAGGTGTGATGTGATATGATTAGAATAATTAAAAAGAAAATCAATATGAGTGATGAACTCAAAGCCAAAATTAATTGGTCTTGCAAATTTAACAATAGACCCTACCAAATTATAGAGGGTCATCTAAGAATTGTTGAGCATACGAATTTAGCGTATGTCGAGCCTCATAAGGTTATTATAAATAACCAATTATATCTGTTCTTT
>CALVKN010000039.1 GCA_944332715.1 uncultured Bacilli bacterium | reverse complement strand
ACTAAATTACGATGTAACATTTTTCCTTAAAATTGACTTACTATTTTTGTAACATTTTCGCTTGTAAATCACAAAAATAAGAAAAAATCACAAAAATAAGAAAAAATCAAGCTGTTGCTTGATTAATAACCTAGTTTTTCATAATAATCGTATAGTTCTTTAAATCGGTTAAAATGGATTACTTCTCTTTGGCGCAAGAATAAAAGTGGTTCAATAACTGCTGGGTCTGTTGCTAAATTAATTAGATTTTCATAGGCGCTACGCGCTTTTTGTTCTGCCGCCATATCTTCTGATAAATCAGTAAGTGGATCTGATGTAACGGCAATACTCATGGCATCAAAAGGTATGCCACTAGCATTACATGGGAATACTCCTTTGTTGTGTTCGGTGTAGTAACTTTCAAGACCAGCTTCTTTTATTTCTTCAATTGTTGCGTTTTGCATTAATTGTTTAACAATTGTTGCTACCATTTCCATATGCCCCATTTCTTCAGTTGCTATATCATTAAGTAAAGCTCTTCCTAATTCATCTGGCATAGTAAATTTTTGCGAAAAATAACGAAGTGTTGCTCCAAGTTCTCCTGCTGGGCCTCCAAATTGGGTAACGATAAGTTTTGCCATTTTTAAATCTTTTTTAGTAATATTAATTGGATATGCTAGGTGTTTAACATATTTAAACATATTTAGCACCTCCATCTCTATCCCATGGCCATGGATTTTTAATCCATTCAAATTTTTCATCTGAAGTATTATCGATTACTTCTAATGGACCATAATTTTTTACATATTCCATTTCGTACTTACATGATTTTTCTACGTACTCATTGAATTTTTCTAACATAGATTTATCTTCTGGATGTAAATCGAGATATAAATTTAAATCATTAATTGCAAATGATAACTCCATAATTTCTAGTAATAATTCTTCTCTTTTAGTCTTGGGAACTATTTTTTTGTAAGTATAGTTTTTATAAGGCTTATATTCACCAGCAAACATATTTCCTCGTAAGAACCCTTCATCAGCACTAACTAGTTTAGGACTATTATCTTTTTTTAGCAAATCACCATATAAATCATAAGTAATAAATCCAAAATTATCATCAAATAACATTTTTATTTCCTCCCTATCCTATACTATGACAAATTAACTATGTTGTCTGGGTAAAATGCTTAGAAATATTTGAAAAAGCAATAATATTCATGTATAATTATATAGGGTGATAATAGTGGCTAAGAAAAAGAAATCAAAAGAAAGTAATAGTGTGTCATATAGTGTTGAACTTATTGGTCTTATCCTTATTTTAATTGGTATAATTGGATTTGGATTTGGATTTATTGGTTCACTTATAAAGAAGTTTGCAATGTTTCTAGCAGGAAACTGGTGGATGTTAGTTTTGATTTTTTTAATTGTTTTAGGTATTTATATGTTATATAAAAGAAAGATGCCTAAATTTAGTAATCAAAAACTAATTGGAATTTACATCTTTATTATTATATTGTTAGTGGCTAGTCATTTTGAGTTTTTAAATCAAACCGATAGTCCTCAAGAAATACTTAGTGCTACATATAACAATTTTATGGAACGGATGCAATCGATTACTGCTAATAATGCATTAGAATTTAGTGGGGACACTTCAGTAGTTGTTGGCGGTGGTTTCATCGGAGCTTTATTTATTGCTCTACTTTATGGACTTTTTGGTAAAACTGGTTCAATAGTTATTTTAGTAATATTAGGTATTTTTGCAGCTGTTCTAACATTTAATGTAAATCTTTCAGAAATATTTAGAAAAATATTTGGATTATTTAAAAGAAAAGGAAAAGAAAAGGAAGTTGAAGAAGTACCAATTAGTACATCTGATGATGCTAGTGCACTTCTATCTCAAAAGGAAGAAGTTCAAAAAAAAGAAGAAAAGATTATTATTACAAGTATGGATGAGTTAAAGCAAAAACCTGTTACGCAAGAATCTTTGGAAACTAAAACGAAACATGTCGAAACAGAAGAAGATTTGAGTTACAGACTTCCTAAATTTAATGAAATATTTGATCCAATTAAACCTAAAAAGATAAATTCTACTGATTTTACTAAGAGTAATAAAGAAATACTCGAAAGAGTTTTAAGAGATTTTGGAATTAATGCCAAAGTTGTCGAAATACATATTGGACCAGCAGTTACCGAATATGAACTTACAGTTCCTGCTGGAACAAAGGTAAGTAAAATTGTTAATATCAATAAAGAAATTGCCTTAGCCTTAGCAGCAAAGGATGTTATTATTCAAGCACCTATTCCTGGTAAGAGTACTATTGGGGTTGAAATACCTAATCCAACAATTAGCAGTGTTACTTTAAGAGAAGTATTAGAGTCTCCACAAAATTTAAAAAGTGATGCTAAAATATGTGCTGCTTTAGGTAAAGATATCATGGGTACACCAAAAGTTATGGATTTAACTAAGATGCCTCACCTTTTGGTGGCAGGTTCTACTGGTAGTGGTAAATCAGTATGTATTAATGGTATTATTGCTTCTATATTGATGCGCTATAAACCAAATGAAGTAAAATTAGTACTAGTTGACCCGAAGAAGGTTGAACTTACCAATTACAATGGTATTCCTCACCTACTTTGTCCAGTTGTAAGCGATCCTAAAAAAGCTAGTCTTACTTTACAAAAAGTAGTTGTTGAGATGGATAATAGATTTCAATTATTTAGTGATAATGAAGTTAAAAATATTTCAGGATATAATGAATTGATTGAAAAAGAAAATAGAAAACATCCTGAGTCACCAAAAGCAAAAATGCCTTACATTGTAGTAATTATCGATGAACTTGCCGATTTAATGCTTGTAGCGTCAAAAGAAGTTGAAGATTCAATTACGCGTATTACGCAACTTGCTAGAGCAGCTGGAATACATTTAATTGTTGCAACACAAAGACCATCAACAGATGTTATTACGGGATTAATAAAGAATAATATTCCATCGCGTATATCGTTTGCAGTTTCAAGTCAAATCGATTCAAGAACAATACTTGATCAAGCTGGTGCCGAAAAACTACTTGGTAAAGGAGATATGCTTTACTTCCCTATGGGAGATAGTACCCCAACTCGTATTCAAGGTTGTTTCATAAATGATGATGAAATCAAAAGATTAATCGATTATTGTAAAACACAAGCAACTGCTAAATATGATGAAGAATTTGAAAATGTAAGTCAAAATACTTCTAGTGGTATTGGTAACTCTGCTACTGGTGGTGAAGATGATGAAGCATATAACGAAGTTGTAGAATTTGCTATTCAAACTGGTAAAATTAGCGCTTCACTTATTCAAAGAAGATTTCGTTTTGGATATAATAGAGCTGCTAGAATGATGGATTTATTAGAAGCCCGGGGTATTGTTGGACCACAAAATGGATCAAAGCCACGTGAAGTTTTAGTCAAATTAGAAAAAAATGATGTCGAATAATGTAAAAAGAATTCAAAAATTTACAATTTTATGTTAATATATTAATGAAAGGTATGGGATAATCTATGGCAAATAAAAAAAGTTCTTCAGTTAAAAATATTGAAGAAAAAGATGAAAATGTTGTTGAAGTGAAAAAAATTAAAGAAGAAACTAAACAAGTTGCTGAAGCAAAAAGAAGTATTTCTCAGAGAAATGTTTATATTATTATTGGGGTAATAATTGTAATAGCTATTATTATTTTCTATATTTTCCAAATCCAAGAAAGAAGAAACGAAGAAAGACTTAGTAGCAGTTATTTAATTACTTCAGGAACAATTAATTTAGAAATTAAAAATCTTGATGAAGTTAGTCAAATATTAGCAGAATCTCCTTCAGAATATTTTGTTCTTATTACCTATACTGGTAATGAAGATACTTATGAATTAGAAGAAGGAATAAAGCCAATTATTGATGATTATAAACTTAGTGATGTTTTTTACTATTTAAATATTGAAAGTATTATGGATGGAGATAATTATTTAACTAGATTAAATAATGCATTTAATACCGATGAAATTACAACCGTTCCAATTATACTTTATTATCGTGATGGTGTGTTAGTTGATACAGTTACTAGAGCTGATGACAATGTTATTAATGCTGGAGATTTTCAAAAATTACTTGATATATATGAATATGAAGGTGAATAAAGCCTTTTTATTTGCAAAGAAAAGAGGTACAACTTATGATTAATGTCGTTTTATTTGAACCAGAAATTCCCCAAAATACAGGAAATATAATGCGGACTTGTGTTGCAACAAATGCAGTACTTCACTTAATTAAACCTTTAGGTTTTAAAGTTGATGACAAAACGCTTAAAAGAAGTGGTGTTAATTATATTGATAAATTAAAGTGGTTTATATATGATGATTGGGATGATTTTTTAAATAAGAACTCTGATGGCAAATTTTACTTTTTAACGAGATATGGTCATAAACCTCCAGGAAATTTTGACTTTAGTAATACTAATGATAATATATATTTAGTTTTTGGTAGGGAATCTACAGGAATTCCTAAAAGTATTTTAAAGCCTCATTTGGATACCTGTATTAGACTTCCAATGACTGATAATGTTAGAGCATTAAATTTATCTAATACTGTTGCTATTATGGTATATGAAGTATTAAGGCAGCAAAATTATCCTAATTTATTTTTTGATGAACCTCACAAAAGTAAAACAGAAATTGAAGATTTTGAATATTAAAAAAGGTTGGATTTTTCATCCAACTTTTTATATGCCATTATTTGATAGCCAATCTTCAAAACTTGTAAGAGATGTTGTACCAAAGAAACCAGCGATTTGTTTTCCTTCACTAATAATTATTACACATGGAGTAAATCCTCTTTCATCAAGAAAATAACCAAATGTGTTGGTAACTTCTTCAGAAACACCTTCTTCATCCATTGTTGTTGTAGTTTCTACATCAAGTAGTTCTACTAAAGTTTCCCAGTCATTGCTAGTACGATCTGCTTCAGTGATATCTAAGTATTGAGTAATATAATTATTGTTGATTTGGGCTTCTTGTAATACTGGAAGTAAATTATGACATACTGAACATGTTTCTCTTCCTATATAAAGGACATAAGTTCCTTCTTGAGCAAACATATCAACAACATCACTCACTCCAACTGTATGCATCATTGATACATCATAATCACTTTCTTCTTCGCTAGCAGAATTATTACTGCAAGAACTTAATAAAGTTAATAATGATAATAATAACAATAAAAACATGATTATATACATTGATGTATTTAGTTTTTTGAATTCTTTAGTATAATTTTTTACTTCTTCTTTTGCCATTTTTACACCTCGCTTTATATTATTGCATAAAATTGTGATATTCTCAAGGAAAAAAGAAAAAAAGTTCTAAAAAGAACTTAATTTATCAAAATGGTGGCTCGTCTGGGAGTCGAACCCAGGACCCTTTGATTAAAAGTCAAATGCTCTACCTACTGAGCTAACGAACCATAAATAATAAAATTGGCTGCCTCGGCTGGGTTCGAACCAGCGGAATGTCAGAGTCAAAGTCTGATGCCTTACCACTTGGCTACGAGGCAATATGAATGGTGGGGAGATATGGATTTGAACCATAGAACCCGAAGGAACAGATTTCTTTACTACTATAGTTTTCACTACCACCATTATGTGTTTGTAGTCTGGACTTTCTCTTAGCCATATTTGTAAAAACTTAGGCTCATCGTATAAAGTCTCTACACTCGGTATTAAAACCTAGCTCGGGATTGACATATAAAGTTAATTTACTTAGTTTTCCCCGAATTAGCGATGTCCACCTTAGCAGTTTCCAACTAAGGGTGCAATTAGAAGATATATTAATATCTCCAGATCAAGATCACAGTCTGCCGCGTTTGACCACTTCGCTATCTCCCCAAAAAAATGGTGCCGACAGAGAGAGTCGAACTCCCAACCTACTGATTCATACTACTATAGTTTTCACTACCACTTTACGTGTTTGTAGTCTGGACTTTCTCTTAACCATATCCATAAGAACTTAGGTTCATCGTATAAAGTCTCTACACTCGGTATCAACCTAGCTCGGGATTGACATATAAACTTTTGTTTACTTAGTTTTCCCCGAATTAGCGATGTCCACCTTAATCGTTTCCAACTAAGGGTGCAAGATAGTTCAAGGACAATTAACTGTCGCTATCCCACAAGTCAGTTGCGCTGCCAGTTACGCTATGTCGGCATTTAAAATATAAATAAAAATAATGGTGGGCGCTATAGGACTCGAACCTATGACCCCCTGCTTGTAAGGCAGGTGCTCTAACCAACTGAGCTAAGCGCCCATATTAACTCCCGATGACAATTCAAATTATACCAAATCATCGAGAGTTTTGCAATGCTTTTTTTGTTATTTTTAGTAAATTAAGTTATTTTTTTGTGCAAATGGTAAAAAATGGTCTTTTATTGAAGAAGAAATATTATAATCTTCTCCAGGAGAATACCAATGATAATGTAGTATTTCTTCATTTGTTGTAAGAGGTACATCTATTTTTTTCTTACTCAAAAATACTGTCATTTCAATCATTTTATTTGGATCACTTGCAGCATGTTCCCTAAATGTGAAAAGTTCTTCTAAGTCATAAGCAGTAATACTAAAATTATTATGTATTTCTTCACTAACTTCGCGGATTGCAGCTTCAACTAGAGTTTCACCTTCCTCTACTCCACCACCAACAAAAGTCCAAGAATTAGTTTTACTACTTCGATGAGATTGGACAATTAATAACTTGCCGTTTTCAATGAAGGCTACACCTACTACTTTTTGAATCATAAATAACTATCACTCTTTTCTTCATCATTAATATATTTTTTGGTTAGGTTTCTATTTAAAATACTCATTAAATAGTATCTATTAGTTTTAAGTAAGGTTAAAAAGTCATATATTCCTCGCTCTTCATTAACAATATAAACTTTATCTTTTTCTCTAACTCCACCATCGACTGCTACTATTAAGTGATCTATATCATCTGCTAAGATGTCTCTTTTAAAATTATTGATACCAACATAGTTTATTGCTTTGGTAATACCATCTTTATGACCTATGGGAATAACAGCAATATCAGTATCTTCACGAGCAATATAATTTCTTCCTACTAAGTCGCCTTTGCTAACTTTACCAGTACACATTACTTCACTAGTAATTGTGAATATTAACTGTAAATCAATGTTTGGAAACTCTAAATCACCATATTTCTTTTGGACATTTTTAATACGCATATTAGTAAATATATCATCATTAATGTTTTCTTCAATGCCAATTAAAGATAAATCAAAACGTATTCCATTTACATAATTTAATTTTTTATGATACATTATAGGTTCATTTAAATGGATTATTAAATCTCTATCTAAATAATTACTAATAATTTGGTAAAAAGTATTTATACTGTGATAATAATATTCATCTTCGACCCCAATTGTTGTTAGATCCGTATATAATCCTTCTAGCACTAAATGCTCAGATTCATCAATTATTTTAATGGCTTCTTTTAAGTCTAAATTATTTTTTATTCCCATTTTATTAGAACCATTATCAATTAGTATTTGAAGTTTTAAGTCATCCTTAATATTTAGGCAAGTAATACTACGTAGGTATTCTAAATCAGAAATAGTAAGGGTAATATTATTATTAATAGCATCATATACTTCTTCTTCTGCTACATAATAATTAACTAAAATTGGGACTTCGCCATTATACTTTCTAATTTCTAAAGCATCTTTGATTGGTCCAACTAAAATATAATTTATACCACTATTTACGAGTGTGTTAACTATTTTAAAACCCATACCATAAGCATTATCTTTTAAGTTAGCTATTTTTTTATCATAATCACTGTAACTTTTACTTAATAATTTGGCATTATTCTTTAATTTTTCTAAATCTATTTCCATTAATGTTTCATACTTCATAAAAATACCCTCTTAAAAATTATTATAACAAATAGATGCTTAAAGTTCCAGTAATACTAGCAAATTTTAAGGAAATACTAATAAATAATGTCAAACTTTGTCGAACGATTTTTGTAGGAATTTTATCATCAATAATATATAATATAGTTTATGAAAAAAGAAGTTAAATTGGATCAATTTCAAAAAGAGGCAGTTGAAGCAACTGGAAATGTTTTATTAATTGCGGGAGCTGGAGCTGGTAAAACTTTTACGATTACGCAAAAAATAGATTATTTAATAAAAAATAAGATATGCAAGGCAGAAGAGATACTTATAATATCATTTACTAATAAAAGTGTTGATGATTTAAAAAAGAAAATTTCATATGACTGTTCTATTTTGACATTTCATAAATTAGCAATCCAAATACTTAATGATTATGGTATTACATATAATTTAGTTAGCGATACCCATTTAGATTATATAACTAATGAGTTTTTTCAAAGTTTAAGTGATTCTTTTTTAGTACAAGAAATACTTAAATATTTCAAAGAATATGATTATAATAATTTTTTAAATACTTATAAATATCAAGAGTTTAAAAAAATTTTAGTAACTATTTTAAAAATTTATAAAACAAATGGATGCATGATAGATGACTTTAAAAGAATATATCCAAGTAATAAATTTTTAAGTAAGTTTGTATATATTATAAAGACAATTTACGAAAAAGAATTAAAAGCCAGCAACAGTTATGATTTTGATGATTTAATTATTGAAGCAACCAATGTTTTAAATAAGTTTTATCGTTATAAATATATAATTGTTGATGAATTTCAAGATACATCTACAATTAGATTTAATTTAGTTAATAAATTACATATCATTAATAACGCTAACATTTTTGTAGTTGGGGATGATTACCAATCTATTTATCATTTTTCAGGTTGTAATATTAATTTGTTTTTAGATTTTCCTGTGCTAGTACCAAATGCCAAAGTTTTAAAACTTAAATATACTTATCGAAATAGTCAGGAATTAATTGATATTGCTGCTAAGTTTATAATGAAAAATAAAAAGCAAATTACAAAAGATTTAATTAGTAATAAACATATAGAAAAACCTATAGAGTTTATATATTATATAAATCCTAAAAAGGCTTTTAAAAAGTTATATGAAAAAGTGAAAGATATTAACGAGGATGTAATAGTGTTAGGAAGGAATAATAAAGATATATATGAATTTTGCTTGGATATAAAAGATATTAATTATCTAACAGTTCATTCATCTAAAGGGTTAGAGGCCGAAAATGTAATACTAATAAATATGA
>CALVKN010000038.1 GCA_944332715.1 uncultured Bacilli bacterium | reverse complement strand
TAATTAATATGGGTGATTAAATGAATAGAATGAAAGAACTTAGAGAAGACAAAGACTTAAGACAAAGTGATGTTGCTAGAAGTTTAAATATTACGCAGAGAAATTATAGTTATTTTGAAACTAGTAAAACTATACTTAATGCTGATATTTTACAAAGATTAGCCGACTACTATAATACAAGTATTGATTATATACTTTATAGGACTGATGTAAGAAAGCCTTATCCTAAGTCAGTTGTTGATACAAATGTAGAAAAAGAAAAAGTAGAAGTATAAAAAATTTAATAATATATTAATGACTCATTATTGTAGTGTTACATCCTATTATTTTAAAAATTAGTTATTAGTAGTAATCCCTATCAAATAATTAAGTTTATTTGATTTTTTTTGCGAAAATTTTAAGAAAAAAAAAGGAAATCCAGGATTTTGGGACAATAATATAGTGAAAGGAAATTAATTTTAAAACAAATAATAATTAATGAGAGGTTTTGGAATATGAATTATTACAATGAAGTTGAAAATTTAATTAAGAAGAATGAAATTAACAAAGGTGTACGGGCTTTACAAGATAATAGTGATACCTTGTATACCTACTGGAATATCGGCAGGCTTATAGTTGATGCTCAAGGCGGAGAGAAAAGGGCTAAGTATGGAGATGGTTTAATTAAAGAATGGGGATGTAAGTTAAGTGAAAAGTATGGTAAACGTTATGATGCTAGAACTCTTGAAAGAGCACGTTCTTTATACTTACAATTTCCAATTTCGGGCTCACTGAACCCGAAATTAACATGGACACATTATCGCTACATTTTATCGATTAAAAATCCAAACGAAAGAAACTACTATATCAACCGAGCAGTACTCAACAATTTATCAGTTAGAGATTTGAAAACTGAAATAAAAAATAAATCTTTTGATAGATTGTCCTATGCTGATAAGGAAAATATTGAGATAATTAGCGATACTAATAATACTTCTTTATCAATCAAAGACATGATTAAGGATCCTATTATTTTAAAAATTGATGATGAGACAAAAGAACTAAACGAAGCAGCAATTCACAAATATATTATTTCCCTATTAGAGGATAAGTTTTTAGAACTTGGTACTGGATTTGCTTTAGTTGGTCATGAATATAAAATAGTTGTGGAATCAACTACCTATCATATTGATTTATTATTCTTTAATACTGAACTTGATTCTTATATTGTAGTTGAGGTTAAATCAAGAAGTTTAAAGCCACAAGATATAGGGCAATTAGATTTTTATGTTAATTATGTTGAAAATAATATTAAAAAGGATTATCACAATAAAACGATTGGAATACTAATTGTAAAGAGAAATAATAGATATATTATTGAATATACAACCAGTAATGATATTTATGTAACTACTTATATGTTAACTTAAGTAGTTTTAATAGGAGGTTTTGGAATATGAATTATTACAATGAAGTTGAAAATTTAATTAAGAAGAATGAAATTAACAAAGGTGTACGGGCTTTACAAGATAATAGTGAGACATTGTTTACCTACTGGAATATTGGCAAGCTTATAGTTGATGCTCAAGGGGGAGAGAAACGTGCTAAGTATGGGAATGGTTTAATTAGAGAATGGGGAGAAAAGTTAAGTAAAAAATATGGTAAAGGATATGATTATACTAATTTGTCTAGAATGAGGGCATTATATACCACATTTCCAATTATTGGCTCGCTGAGCCAACAATTAACATGGACACACTATCGCTACATTTTACCAATAAAAAATGAAAATGAAAGAAACTATTATATTAATTTAACTGTACTAAACAATTTATCAGTGAGAGATTTAAGACGTGAAATAAAAAATAATTCTTTTGATAGATTATCTTATGCTGATAAGGAAAATATTAAAATAATTAGTGATACTTATACTACTCCCCTATCAATCAAAGATATGATTAAAGATCCTATTATTTTAAAAATTGACGACAATACAAAAGTACTAAATGAAGAAGTAATCCATAAATATATAATATCATTACTAGAAAATAAGTTTTTAGAACTTGGTACAGGTTTTGCTCTAGTGGGACACGAATATAAGATAATTGCAGGTAATAATACATATCATATTGATTTGTTATTTTATAATTATAAATTAAATGCATTTATTGTAGTTGAAGTAAAAACAAGAGGTATAAAACCACAAGATATAGGACAATTAGAATTTTATGTAAATTACATCGAAAATAACTTAAAAGAAATTAATAACAATAAAACTATTGGTGTATTAATAGTAAAGAAAAAGAACAAGTATGTAATTGAATATACAACAAGTCCTGATATTTATGTAACTACATATATGTTAACTTAGACATTAACGCTAAAACGAAATTGATGATATTGTCAATATTCAAACGGAGATAGTTTTTGGACAATGAATTATTACAAACAAGTTGATGGTTTGATTAAAGAATGTGGACATAAATTAAGCCTAATATATGGCAAAGGATATGACTATACAAATTTATCCCGAATGAAATTGCTTTATTTAACATTTCCAATTTGGGGTTCACTGAACCCCAAATTAACTTGGATGCACTATCGTTACATTTTACAATAGAAGTTATTTAAATTTCTCGATTTTGGAATAACATCTTTTTATTTTATATAATTTTATATTGTAAGTTTGAAAATATAGTCTAATACGGTATTAATTGCTAACGAAGAAGTAATATTTAACCAATTAACTTTCGGATTATTTAAATTATAATATTTAATTAAATAATAAAATCAAATAAAACTTTAAATTAATAAGGTTTTCTATATTCATTAAAATACCTCTCTTTGGATGATGTCAAATAAATTATTTCCATTGCTAAAATAATCTAAATATTCTTCAATTTTAGACATATCTAGTTCACAAGCAATATCACGATAATTAGAAATAATTTCTTTATAATAATCAAAAGGTATTTTATTTCTTTTACGGATAAGTTAAATAAGCAGTCTTTCTTTATCATACATATAAACATAATCATTATCATTTATTTTAACTAAAGTTTTACCAAGGTTTAATACATTATCTTTCATATATACTTGAATTATTTTTACATTTTTTATGGTATGACTTTTGGATGATGTTGCCAAAAAAATCTTATCGGGAATAACATCAGTTAAATCATAATAATAAAAGACATTATCCATAGTAATAATAGCGTTGGGATATTTCTTAGAGTATACTAGTAAAGGATTTACTATTTTTTTATCAGAATATATACCTTTTTCTAGTTTATATATTTCCTTATTTTCAAAAGCTTTTTTAATGTTGTAATCATCTTTATATTTTCCTAATAATTCCTTATAAGTATAAATCATTTATAAACCACCTCTGCTATAACTTTAAAGTAAAAGCAGGTATTTATCAATATTTTACCTGCTTTTACTTTAATTGTTTATAACATAATATAAGGCTTTAATTCTTTATTATTTGCTTCATATATAGCTATATCTTTAGAATTGTATGTAAATATTACTTTATCTTGGATATTAAATGTATTAGGTATTATAGCACCATTGGATACTTTTTTTATCAATGTATCATCTAGGTTTATAATAGGATAATCTAGGAACTTTTTTATATTTAGTAATTTATAGTTATTATTTTTAATATCATCTAAAGTATAAGAATCACTTATATCAAAGTTTCCTTGTTTAGTACGTACTAAATTATTCATTGTACCAATTGTATTTAAATTATTACATATATCTTGTATTAAAGAACGGATATAAGTACCTTTAGATACTTTAGTTTTAAAAGTAATAATATTGTCTTTAAAGGATAATAACTCTAAGGAATAGATATTAACATTTCTGGTAGGAAGTGTTATATCTATTTTTTCTCTAGCATATTCGTATAGTTTTTTGCCATTTATTTTAACTGCTGAGTATATAGGAACTTCTTGGTCATATTCTTTTGGAAATGAAGATACGACTTCTTTTAATTTACTGGCTGATACTTCATTAGTATCAGTTGCAATGATAATTCCTGTTGAATCTCCAGTATCTGTTTTAACACCTAATTTTATTTCAAATATATATTCTTTATCATAGGATGTTATTAAGTTTACTAGTTTTGTGTATCTACCTATTAGACAAACAAGAACTCCAGTTGCTAAGGGATCAAGTGTTCCGGTATGCCCTATTTTTTTAGTTGCAAAGATATGGTTAAGTTCATTAACTACATCTCTACTTGTTAGTCCCTTGGGTTTGTTTACGACTACGAGTGCATCCATCTGGCACTTCCTTTACTAAGTTTAAAGATTTATGGAATACATATGTCCGATGAGTTGATGTAACCTTTTTAGGTTCAACAATTGGTAAGAAACCTTCATTAATAGCCATATTTTTACCTACACTATCAAACTTAGGTATTTCATAATATAAATTATTACAGTCAAGACAACGAGCATATTCTTCTAATTCTTGAATAATAGAAGAAATTATGTGTTCTTTTTCTTCATCGCTTTGATATTCTAAGAAAAGAAATTCGGCAATGTGGATTTCTTTTCCTTCTAGAATACGTATTCTACAAATAGCAGATATCCTACCATCTTCTTCTTTGTATAAAACAAATTCTAGATTGTCATCATCATAAACAGATTCTAGAGCTCCGATAGATGACGTAAGTATAGGATCTGCTAAATCTTTTTTTGTAAGTTTACTTCGGTCGGTAGAAAAAGTTTTTCTCCCACGAAGTATAGCACTTGGAGCACCATACATACCAGAAAATAAATTATAGTATTCTTCTAGAACAACCCGTTCATATTCTTTTGGTATTTTTTCTCTTGCGATATCTACCACTTTAAAACCTCCTTAATTTAAGTTAATACCATCAATGCAATTATTATATATCCACAACTTCAATTCTTTCATATCATTTGTTTCATAATATTTAATAAGTTTTGTAAAGAAATCTTCTTGCAATTCATTGGCAATTGTAATTATGCCACAACCATTATCTATCATTATTTTATTTGCAAACAACATTGCTACTCTTTTGTTACCATCAATAAACATTTGACGACGCATTAACCAAAGCATTATTTCAATAGCAATTTCTGTTTTAGTTTTATTATTCTGATTTAAAAGTTCTTCTAATTCTTCTTTAATTTGACTCTCAATTGGAAATTGAGGTTTCCAATTTGTACCTCCAATATTAACAGATGTTGTTCTAATGCGCCCTAAATCATTATCTAAAACTAATTTATCACAAACTAATTTATGAATTTCACAAATAGTATTAAAATTGTAACTAGCATTTTCTTCTTCTAAAATAAATTGCCATGCATATTTTAAATTATTAATAGCAATAACTTCATCAACTTTAAGACCGTTTACTATACCTTTATCGAAAATAACTTGCGTTTCTGGATAAGTTACAGATATTCCTTCTAAATTAGCACTTTTCCAAATATAGTCAACAATATTTCTTTTTGCAATAAAAATATTTTGTTCTCTAGTTAAATTATATTTATTTTCCATTATTTAACTCCTTACATAATTAATTTAATGAATTAATTATTGTATCTATTTTTTTACCATATTCTATTGATTCATCGTAGATAAATTTTAATTCAGGAGTATGTCTAATATCTATTCTCTTAGATAATTCTCCGCGGATATATGGCGCTGCTTCATTTAGTTCTTTCTCTAAAGTTTTTTTATCTAAATTAGATAAAGATGTAAAATAAACTTTACAAAAACTTAAGTCACTCGTTACATTACATCCAGTAACAGTTATAGTTTTTAAAAGGGAATCTCTTGCTTCGTTAACTAAAATCTCACTAATTATGCGCGATATATCACTAGAAATTCTTGCTATTTTATGACTAGCCACGAGGAACCTCCACCATTTCATAACATTCGATAGTATCTCCTTCTTTAAAGTCATTAAACTTAGATAAGGTAATACCACATTCGAATCCTTTTTTAACTTCTTTAACAGTATCTTTTTCTCTTTGTAGGGATGCTATAGTATCATCACTAGCGATAACTATGCCATCACGAATAACACGAGCAAAGGCGCCATTTTTTACAATGCCATCAGTAATGTATGATCCTGCAATATTACCAATTTTAGAGAATTTAAATATTCTTCTAATTTCAGCATTACCTAGGATTTTTTCTTCAAATTCTGGATCAAGCATACCATTAATAGCAGCTTCGATATCTTCGATTAATTTATAAATTATGGTATATAGATGTATTTCAACGCCTTTTTCTTTAGCAAGTTCTTTAGTATTATTACCTGCAATTACGTTAAAACCAATAATTAGGGCATCTGATGCAGTTGCAAGAATTACATCGGATTCAGTAATTGCACCGATACCACTGCGAATAACATTTACTGAAACATCCTTAGTAGTTACTTTTTCTAAAGCATTTTTAACGGCTTCTTCAGAACCTCTAACATCTGCTTTTAAAATAATATTTATTTCTTTATTACCCGCATCAACTGATGCAAATAAATCATCTAGAGAAACTCGTTTTTGTTTACCGGCATTGAGTTTAGCGGCATCTCTTCTTTTCTCGGCGATATGTTTAGCTTCAGATTCTGTTTCAAAAGCCATGAATTTATCTCCCGCAGATGGATTTTCTGTTAAACCAGTAATTTCAACTGGTGTTGATGGTCCTGCGAAGGCAATTGATTCTCCACGGTCATTTTTCATAGTACGTACCTTAGCATAACTGGTTCCAACTACTACTGGGTCGCCGATACGGAGAGTTCCATTTTGGATTAAGAATGATGCTACACCGCCGACATTTTTATCTAAGCGTGATTCAATTACAGCACCAACCGCATAACGATTAGGATTTGCTTTTAAATCATTTACTTCAGCAATAGTAAGTATGGTTTCTAAAAGTAAATCAATACCTTCACCAGTAACTGCTGAAATATTGATGAAAGGCACATCTCCTCCCCACGCCTCAGGTGTAATTCCAGCTTCATTCATTTCTGTTAAAACACGGTCAATATTAGCATCTGGTTTATCAATTTTATTAACAGCAACAATGATTGGAACATTTGCGCTCTTAGCATGATCAATTGCTTCTTTAGTTTGAGGCTTAACTCCATCATCTGCAGCAACTATAATAATTACAATATCAGTAACACTTGCTCCACGAGCACGCATTTCCGTAAATGCTGCGTGTCCTGGTGTATCAATAAATGTAATTAGTTCATCTTTATATTTAGTTTGATATGCTCCGATATGTTGGGTAATACCACCGAATTCTTGTGTCACAACATGAGTATGTCTAATGTAATCAAGTAGCGTTGTCTTACCATGATCGACATGCCCCATGATAGTAACTATCGGTGGTCTTTTAACTAAATCTTCTGGAGCATCAACTATTTCATATTCTTCAAAATTAGATACATCTTGGGTTTCTTCTCTTTTTAAGGTTTTACCATAATCAAGAGCTACTATTTCAGCATTTTCAAAATCAATTCCTTGATTAATATTAAGCATTAAACCAAGTTGCATTAATTTTTTGATTATATCAGCATTACTTATATTTAATACAGATGCTAAATCTCCAACTGTCATACCATTTTTATATAAAACTATGGAATCATCAGCAACATTACTCATAAGTTTATTTTTATGCTTATACATTTCTTTTTTTAGCATATTAAACTCATTTTTAGTATTATTAGAGTCTTTCTTTTTTAACTTTTGCTTACTTACACTTTCTTTCATTTCTTTATCAAATGTTGAAGATGTTAAGATTTCATCGACTTTATCATCAATGTCATCTTCTTCTTCGAAAGTTAACCCTTCATCAGTACTAATTAAATTAATAGTATTATCTAGCATGATAATGTCATCATCAGTAAGTTCATCGTTAGCACTTTTAACACTTATTCCTAATTCATGACATTTTTTTAATATTTCAGCAACTGATAAGTTAACATCTTTAGCATAATCACTTACGGTCATGTTATCACTTTCCTTTCTTTTTAACTTTATTTCAACACTTTTTCTAACTCATCAAATAAACAATCTGGAACTTCTACTTCTAAAACACGATTTAAAATTTTACTTTTCTTAGCTTTAGTTATAACTTCTAAATCTTTTTTTAAGTAGGCTCCTCTTCCATTACTTTTTCCAGATTCATCAATTATTACATTACCTTCAGGAGTTCTTAGGACTCTAATAAGTTCTCTTTTAGGTAATTTTTCTTTCGTTACAATGCATGTTCGCATTGGAATTTTTCTTTGTTTCATTAACTATTACCTGCTTTATTTATTTCTTCCATTGTCTTAATTTCTAGATGATATTTTGTTAATTTACTAGCAAGTTTAATATTGCTTCCCTTTTTACCAATAGCAAGTGATAGATTATCTTCATTTACTATTACTAAGGCTTTTTTATTCTCTTCATCAGTAATACTTACAATAACATCTTTAGCAGGAGTCATAGCGTTTTTGATAAATTCGACAGGATCTTCACTATATGGAACGATATCAATACGTTCACCATTTAGTTCTTTTAGAATACCTGCGATTCTAGAACCACGTTCTCCGATGCATGAACCAATTGGATCAATTTTATCATTGGTTGAATAAACTGCTACTTTACTACGAATACCAGGTTCACGAACTACCATTTGTAAAACGATAGTACCATTTGCTACTTCAGGTATTTCATGTTCAAATAATCTTTTAACAAAACCATAGTTCTTACGAGAAAGTTTTATAACAGGTCCTTTTGGACCATTTTCAACTTTGGTAACATAGACTTTGATATTTGAACCCATAACAATTTTTTCACCAGGAATAATATCTTTTTTAGGAAGTATTCCTCTAGTTCTACCTAAATCAATATAGTAGTTATTTTGATCTTCCAAAGCTACCATACCAATCATGAGTTCATCTTGCTTATCTGCAAATTCTTCAATGATACTCATCTTTTCGGCTTCTCTAATTTTTTGCATAACTACTTGTTTAGCAGTTCCAGCAGCAACACGACCAAAGTCAGCAGGTGTTACTTCTTGTTCAATTGTTTCTCCTACTTTTATACCTGGTACGATTTTTTCGGCATCTTCAAGAAGTATTTGCGCATCTCTATTGATGCTTGGTTCAATTTTTTTAACATTACCTTCCTCATCAACTTCTTCGCTACCATCATCATATTCAGGAACTACTACTAAATATGAATAGACTTTAATATCTCCGTTTTCTCTATTGATGTCTACTCTAACATTAGTTTTTGAATTAAAATTTTTCTTATACGCTGTTTGAAGTGCTAGTTGTAACGCTTCAAAAACAACATCAGGACTAATGTTTTTTTCTGCAACTAAAGCATCTAAGGCTTTAATTAATTCTTTACCATTCATGTTTTAACCTCTTTCCTTACTTACAACATCCATAATAAAACTATCATCAGTTATATCGGATGCATCAACAACCTTATCAACTATCCCCGTGGCATGAACTATCATTTCTAAGTCAATACCACCGACCTTATCTAAGGTAATTGTTAGAAAGTTATAATTACCTTTCTTTTCATAGGTTACATCATCAACGATGATTTCTTCCTTATCTAACACTTTTTGCAAATCGATTTTTAGTTTTGCTAATTTTTCTTGCATACATCCTCCATAACTAATAATAAAAGTGGGATTTTCTGCCCACTTAAAATTGCAACTACATTATACCATAAAATAAGCGCAAATAAAAGAAAAAGTTGCTATTAGTTAAAATTATAGAGAATTTATTTGACTTTTTGTTAAACCAGTTATTTTGGATATTAAATCTAAGGCAATGCCATTTTTCTTCATATTCGTGGCAATTTGCTCTTTAGCATATGATTCGCCTTCAGCTCGACCTTCTTTGCGTCCAACTTCCATAAGTCCTTGCTTAACTATTTCATTTTCGATTTCTACATCATAATCTAGGCATATTTTTCCATTCATCAAATCAATTCTGTTTTTCTCTGCTTCGCTCAAAATATCGTCTCC
>CALVKN010000037.1 GCA_944332715.1 uncultured Bacilli bacterium | reverse complement strand
GCTTGTAACCTATTATAATCGATTATAAAACTTAATGCACAAAAACTGTGCACTTCTTTTTTTAAATTACATAAATTTAGAACTCTGAATTAGAGTTCTTTTTCTATTGAATTAATTTTAAAAGTATGTTATTCTAATAATAGAAAGGAGAATAGGAAAATTGAAAAAAATAGGCTTATTATTGGTTGGAATTGTTTGTATATTTGGTGTTGTAGGTAATGCATCAGCTGCTAGTATGCCAAATGCTATCGATGGTAAAATCACTTTAAGTGAAGATCTTCAATTAACAGAAACATTTACTGTTTCAGAAGGCGAAGAAATTACTTTAGATCTTGCTGGACATACTATTACAGGAAGTGCTGATATTGATTATTACACAATTGAAAATAATGGAAATTTAACAATAATTGATACTGGTGAAACTAAAGGTAAAATTATTTGCTTAGAAGATAACTCATCTTGTATTATCAATAACAACGAATTAACGGTTGATGGCGTTTTTGCAACATCTTTATTTGCAACAATAAAAAATGAAACAACTGGAAATTTAATAGTAAAAAATTCTACTATTGAAACAACTAGAGAAGGTAACAGTCAAACTGTAGGTTTTACTGGAGCATTACAAAACTGGGGTGTTGCTGATGTAAGCAATACAACAATTCTTGCAGAAAATGAGTATGGTGTATTTGTACGTAGTAATGATTCTGTAAGTTCTAATACAATTATAAAAGATTCAAATATAAGTGCAGATTATGCCATCTACAATGAAAAATTAGGAAGTAGCACAACACGTCAAAATGTAACAGTTAGTGATACAGAAATTACTGGAAAAATTAGTAAATTATCTGGTGTAGATTACACTTTTAGTGGAGATATTAAAGTACACACTAATCATAATTTTGTTAATAATGTAATTTTAAATGCTAGCCAAGAAGGAACTAATGTTATTATTGATGTAGATTTTACATCAACTTTAGTAATCCCTGATAATGTTACTGTTACAATTGCTGAAGATAAATCTTTAACAGTTGGTTCTGGTGGAATTAAAATTGGAAATGGTAAGTTAGTAGTTGATGGAGAACTAAAAAATGCCAATGTTTATCTTGAAAATACAAATGCTTACTATACAACTTTAAGATATGCAGTTAATGCAGTTCCATTAGATAGCAAGGATATAAATATTAAATTGCTGGCAGATACTAAAGATACTTCAGCTATATCAATGAGTAGAAAAGACATTACTATTGATTTAAATGGACATACTGCAACATTGCCAAAATATACAGTAGCAAATAACGCTGTTTTAACAATAAAAGATAGTAGCGAACTAGGAAATGGTACTATTGATGGAGCAGTAACAAATAATGGTACTCTTACAATTGATGGCGGAAAATTTTTAACTTTACCAACTACTGGCACTGATGCAACAACAACTATAACTGGTGGTACATTTACAAGTGATGTTGTTGAAGGCTTAGAAATACCAGAAAATAAAGAAGTAATAGTTAATGACGATGGAACTTCATCAATTGTATATAAAATTGCTGATTATACTAAAGTAAATGAAGCAATTGAAAATGCTAAAGCAATTGACAGAAGTAAATACACAGAAGAAAGTCTAAAAGCCTTAGATGATGTATTAAATAGTCTAGATATGACTCTAAGACTTGATAAACAAGATACTGTTGATGCTTATGTTACTTTAATTGAAGATGCCATTAATAATTTGGTAGAAAAAATTACTGAAGTTGAAGTGCCAACAGAAGATATTGAAAACCCTAGTACAAGTGATAATGTAATTACTTATGTAGTTGCTGGGGTAGTTGCTCTAATTGGCATAACTGGTACAGTAATTTATTTGAAGAAACATAATAATTAAAAAGATATTTTCATATTTGAAAAAAGTGGCCGTAAGGCTACTTTTTATATTAAAGAATTTTAATTTAGATATTTAGCTTTAGGTGTTCCTTCATGAACTATGTTTCCATCATAAATTATTGTATCTTCATCCCTATATTTGTATTCTTCCTCTTCCTGATAGAAAATAACTGGGGGTTCCGGTTTATTGTCTTCTTTGTTATAATCTACCGGTGGAATAAGTGCAAGAAGTAATACTGCCAAAATAAGTTTCAAAATATAACCTTCCTTATCAAGGATTATATCATGGAATATCATTTATTATTAATAATGTTTTACAAATTTACATAATTTTACGCCGAAAACAATATATTAAAATTAGCACTCATACTTGACAAGTGCTAATTTTAGTGATACAATGCTATCGTAAAAAGGAGGGATAAATTATGTATCCAGAAAATAATGATGAATTAAAAGATGTTTTAAATAAATATGGACGGGATATAACTAAAAATGTTAAAGATAACAAAGTTGATCCCGTCATCGGACGTGATGAAGAAATACGTAATGTAATTAGAATATTATCACGTAAAAGTAAAAATAATCCAGTATTAATTGGTGAACCAGGGGTAGGTAAAACTGCGATAGTTGAAGGCCTTGCTCAAAGAATTGTCGCAGGAGATGTTCCAAATAGTTTAAAAGACCATACTATTTGGGAACTTGACTTAGGTTCACTAGTAGCTGGTGCTAAATATCGTGGTGAATTTGAAGAAAGACTAAAAGCAGTCTTAAAAGAAATTAAAGATAGTGATGGTAACATTATTATGTTCATTGATGAAATTCACATGATTGTTGGAGCGGGAGACACTGGTGCTATGGATGTATCAAACATGCTAAAGCCAATGCTTGCTAGAGGAGAAATCCATGTAATCGGTGCAACTACTTTAAATGAATATAGAAAGTTCATTGAACGTGATGGAGCACTTGAAAGAAGATTTCAAAAAGTCTTAGTAAGTGAACCAAATGTCGAAGATACAATAACAATACTTCGTGGCTTAAAAGAAAGACTTGAAATATTCCATGGTGTTTCTATTAAAGATAGTGCTTTAGTTGCTGCTGCTACACTATCAGATAGATATATTACTGACAGATTTTTGCCAGATAAAGCTATTGATTTAGTAGATGAAGCATGTGCAACAATAAAAATGCAACTGGACTCAGTTCCCGTTGAACTTGATGAACTTACTCGTAAGATTATGAGTCTAGAAATAGAACGTCAAGCATTAAAGAAAGAACGTGATGAATTAAGTCGTGAAAGACTTGCTAAAATTGCTGAAGAACTTGAAAACTTAAAAACACAAGAAAAAGAAATGCGCGCTAAATGGGAAGATGAAAAGAAAGTAAAAGATGAAATCAATAAAAAGAAAGAAGAACTAGAACGTGCTAGATTTGATTTAACAACTGCAGAAAATAATTATGATTTAGAAACTAGTGCAAGACTTCGTCACGGTACAATACCAAAACTTGAACAAGAACTAAAGATATTACAAGATAATAACCAAAATAGTATTTTATCTGATGTTGTTGATGAAGAAGGTATTGCTGAAATAATTTCCCGTTGGACACACATTCCAGTTGCTAAACTTGTAAGTAGTGAAAAAGATAAATTACTACATTTATATGATAGATTAAAACTAAAAGTTATGGGTCAAGATAATGCTTTAAAATTAGTTAGTGAAGCAATAATTAGAGCAAGAAGTGGAATTAAAGACCCAACCAAACCAATTGGTTCATTTATATTCTTAGGTCCAACTGGTGTAGGTAAGACAGAAGTTGCTAAGGCACTTGCATATGAGTTATTTGATGATGAAAAACATATGATTAGAATTGATTGTTCTGAATATATGGAAGCCTTCAATGTCTCTCGTTTAGTTGGAGCTCCTCCAGGATATGTTGGTTATGATGAAGGTGGAGAACTAACGGAAGCCGTAAGAAGAAATCCATACTCAATAGTGCTATTTGATGAAATAGAAAAGGCCCATAAAGATGTATTTAATATATTACTACAAATTCTTGATGATGGAAGATTAACTGATTCTCAAGGTAGAACAGTAGACTTTAAAAATACGATAATTATTATGACAAGTAACCTAGGTAGTGAATATATTCTAGAAGGATTAGATAATGCCAATGAACTTGTCATGAATGAATTAAAATCTACATTTAGACCAGAATTTATCAATCGTATCGATGAAATAATAGTATTTAATTCTTTAAAGAAAGATGTCATTGGTGATATCGTTGATAAAATTATCAAAGAAATTAATGATAGATTACAACAAAACTTCTTACATGTAGAAATTACCGATGCTGTCAAAGAAAAAATTATCAATGAAGCTTATGATGAGAGATATGGGGCAAGACCTATTAGAAGATATATCACCAAGAATATTGAATCTCTACTTGCTCACAAATTAATCGATAGTGATATAGCGGTTGGCTCAACTCTAGTAGTTGATTTAGATAATAATGAATTTGTAGTTAATGTAAAATAATGTAAGATAGTGTAAACTTACATTCAGTCAACCCGCAGGGGTTGTCTTTTTGTTTATAGTGAGTTAACTTTATATAAAATGTTTTTATTGACTTATAGATAAAAAAAATCTAAGATTAATATAGATAGAGTATCATAGATTATGTATTATCTGTTATACTAATCAATAATAAAGGAGAATATTTTATATGGAAGTAAAAAATGAGAAAAAAGTATTAGAATTATCTTTTCTTGGAGTAATAATGCTAATAGCAGTAGTAGTTGGAGCAACATATGCATATTTCACAGCGCAAGGTGGTGGAACCGGAAATATCAATGTTAATGCTGGTACTGCAACAACAGATAACTTATCATTTCAAACGGGAAGTGCAATAAGTTTAACAGCCAACCAAGAAGACTTTGGTAGTGGAATGGGAAATAAAAGTGGTGAAACTTTTGCAAGAGCCACATTAACTGCAAATAATTCCACAAATAATGCTACAAGAAATTACTATGTATATTTAGATATTACAAGTAATGATTTTGAATATACAACAGTAGATAATCAAGCAGAATTGTTATTAAAAGTAACAGCTCCAGATGGTAGCGAAGTAACAACACTTGGAAACTTAGAAAGAAAAACGAGTGGGGGAGAAACAGGATTTGATATAACTGAATCTACAGGATTAATCACAATAGCAGATAATTATGAAATAATAGCATCACCATCAACAACGCAAGAATGGCAAATAGAAGTAATATTTGTAAACTTAGATAGGGATCAAAATGCTAATACAGGAAAAAGTTTTACAGCAAACTTAATAATACAAGAAGAAGCAATAGTAACAAATTTAGGTAATTTTGCAGAATATGTAGCAAACCTATATACAACTGATGGAGTAAATGACTTATACTTACACGATGGAACAGGAACATATGGAACACTAGAAGCAGGAGATAATAGTTACCGTTATACAGGAGCAAACCCAAATAATTATGTATGCTTTGGTAGCGATGAAGAAACATGCCCAGCAGATAACCTATATAGAATAATAGGAGTATTTAATGGCCAAGTAAAATTGATAAAGAGCGATTATGCCGGAGAAGGTGTATTAGGAACAGCCCAACACGGGTCAACAACTCCAAATTCAACATACTATAAAGGAAGCTTAAGTAGTATACCATATTACTATTGGAGTGGGTCAAGTAGTAAACAAAGTAATGTCTGGAGTAGTAGTACATTAAATACAAGTGTATTAAACGGGACATATCTAACGACATTAGGAAGTGAATGGAGCGACTTAATAGCAGAAACCACTTGGCAAGTAGGTGGTGGAACATATGATAATTTGGAATATTCAAATGCCCAAACAGCATATAATTACGAAGTAGGAACAAATAGAGCAAATACGACATATACCGCAAAAATAGGGTTAATGTATGTAAGTGATTATTATTATGGAGCAAGTCCAACATATTGGAGCTATCCAGGGTATACCAGTAGTAGCCATCCAAATACAGATGGAAATTATGGAGCAGAATACGATTATAGAGCAGCAATAAATGATAATTGGATGCAAATGGGAGCAAATGAATGGACAATTTCCCGCTATTCGGTCTATTCGGGTTACGCGTTCCTTGTGAGCAGCACTGGTTATGTGTACGGCATCCGCGTGGACGACTACTATGCGGTGCGCCCGTCCTTCTATCTAGAATCTAGTGTAGTATTGTCCAGCGGTAATGGCACTCAACAAAACCCATTTAGAATTGTCGTTTAAATACTGGTAGCAATACCAGTTTTTATGTGATAAAATTATTATGGAAGTGGTATTGTGATTAAAGAATTTAAAAAATTTATTGCTCGGGGTAATGTATTAGATCTTGCGGTTGGGGTTATCGTCGGTGGTGCTTTTTCATCAATTGTAACAAGTCTTGTTAATAATATATTTACTCCAATTATTGGACTTATCCTCGGCGGAGTAGATTTTTCCAATCTTTCCATAACATTCCGTGATACCCAAATTATGTATGGAGCATTTATTCAAAGCATCATCGACTTTTTAATTGTAGCATTTTGTTTATTTATTGTAGTTAAAGTAGTAAATAGAGTAACTGCTAAAAAAGAAAAACAAGAAGAAAAGAAAGATACTAAGAGTGCAGAACTTAAAACATTAGAAGAAATAAGGGATATACTTAAAAATGACATACAAAGCAAGTAATGGATTAGAAATAGAAGTTATAGTAAATAGAAAAAATAATAAGAATATTTATTTTCGGGTTAAAGAAGACTTAAAATTATATGTTAATGCTCCGATGTTTTTAAGTTCTAATAGTATACTAAAACTTATTAAAGAAAATGAAACGGACATTTTGAAAATGTATGAAAAAATGGAAGATAGATGTAGGGATGATGATAAGTTTTGGTATTTGGGGAAGAAATATTATATTGAGGTAAAAGAAGATGCTGACGAAGTAACTTTTGATGATAAGTATGTTTATACACCATCACTAAAGGAATTAGATAAATTTTATCAAGATAAGGTAGTTGAAATATTTACTAAAGAAGTAGATATTGCTAAGAAGTGTTTTGCATCACTTCCTGAGTTTACTTTGAAATTCAGAAAAATGCGGACACGTTGGGGAGTATGTAATGTAACCAAAAAAACAGTTACTTTAAATACTGAATTACTAAAAAAAGAAGTAGAACTACTTGATTATGTAATTGTACATGAACTATGTCACTTTTTTGAAGGTAATCACAGTAAAAACTTCTGGGCTTTAGTAGGGCAAGCTTATCCCAACTATAAAGAAGCAAGAAAGAGGCTTAGGTATTAGATGAAAATAACTAGTTTACAAAATGATCATGTTAAATATTGGAATAGTTTAAAAGATAAGAAATTTCGAGACAAAGAAAGAAGATTTTTAGTTGAAGGAGATCATCTTATTAAAGAAGCAAAAAAACAGAATTTAGTGTTAGAAACAATCAGTACAGTTGATGATACCGCCGACTTTTTTGTAACGGAAGAGATAATGAAGAAAATTAGTTCTCAAGTAGCAATTAGCCAAAATGCTGCAGTAGTAAGATTTATTCCGGAAGATAAAATAAGTGGTAATATAATCGTTTTAGATGGTATTCAAGATCCCGGTAACTTAGGTACTATTATTAGGTCATGTATTGCTTTTAATTTTACTAATATCATATTGAGTGATACATCAGTTGATTTATATAACCCTAAGGTAATCCGAGCAACGGAAGGAATGATTTTTCACATCAATGTTTTAAGAAGAAATTTGGTTGAATTTATTCCCTCATTAAAGAAATTGGGATATAAAATTGTTGGTACCGATGTAGTAAATGGTAGTGATATTAAAGTGATAGATAAAGAAAATATTGCACTTGTATTAGGTAATGAAGGTAACGGGGTAAGTAATGAAGTAAAGTCTTTATGTGATAGCTTTGTCTATATAAAAATGAATAATGCTTGTGAGTCTTTAAATGTTGGTGTTGCTGCAAGTATATTGATGTATGAGGTAAATCATGAATGAAGAATTAGTAATAGTGGGTAAAGTAATAAATTTTTTTGGTATTAAAGGGGAACTTAAAATACTTAGTGATTTTGATAAAGAAGAGTTAGCTTTTAAATGTGGAATGCATGTATTAATTAAAGAAGAATGGCTTAGTATTACTAGTGTAAGAAAGCATAAAAATTATATTTTAATTAGAGTAAATAATTTAAATGATATTAATTTAGTTACTAAATATATTGGTTTTAATGTATATATAAGAAAGTCTGATTTAAATTTAGGTGAAGATGAATATTTATTAGATGATCTAATCGGAGCAAAGGTAATTGATGAAAAAAATAATATTGGTGAAGTAATTGATGCATACATTGGACCATCTTCTAGTTATGTAAAAGTTTTATATGAAAACAAAGAATATTTAATTCCTTTAGTTGATGCTTATATAAAAAAGTTTGATAAAAATAACAAAATATTATATACAACTAATGCAAAAGATTTAATAATTTAGTATAATTAATTTGATGGAGGTGGATTATGCAAATTGATATAATGACTCTTTTTCCAAGTATTATTGATGGTTTCTTATCTGAATCAATTATAAAAAGAGCCATTGATAAGGGACTTGTTAAGATAAATGTTATCAATTTTAGAGATTATTCACCTCTAAACAATAAGCAGGTTGATGATACGCCATATGGTGGTGGAGCAGGTATGCTTCTCCGTTGTGAACCAATATTTGAGTGTTTAGATGCTATTGCAAGTGATGACTCTCACATAATATTGTTATCTCCGGAAGGCATTACTTATAATCAAAGTAAAGCTCGCAATTTGACAAAATATAAGCACCTAATACTTATTTGTGGTCATTATGAAGGATTCGATGAACGCATTAAAACAAGAGTAGATGAAGTAATTAGTATTGGAGATTTCGTTCTTACTGGTGGTGAGATTCCAGCATCAGCCATAGTAGATTCTGTAGTAAGATTACTTCCTGGTGTCATAAATGAAGAATCTTTAGATAGTGAATCGTTTACAGATAACCTACTTGATTATCCGCAGTATACTAAACCCGCTGAATACCGAGGTTTAAAAGTACCAGACATATTAATAAGTGGAAATCACCAAAAAATAGCAGAATATAGAGAAAACGAAAGAATAGAAAAAACCAAAAAACTAAGACCAGATCTAATGAGGGATAAAGATGAATAGTTATATATTAAAAAATGATGATGAAGAAAAAAAAGTATTGCTTTATAAAGAACAAAGTGGATATTCTTTTTCTCCTAAAAAGGGTTATAAAAGAGTAAAAAAAATAACTGTATTAGATGCTGATATGGTAAGTAGTATTTTAGAAAGTAAAATAGTTAAGGCGTATAATCGTTTATTAAAAATAGTATATAACCTTGTTACTTCTGGAGATGAAACGACCAGCGGAGATGTCCTTGTGGCTTATACAGAATTAGATAGAATTCGTAACATTTTGCTTTATAAGTACAATCAATATTTAAAAAAAGAATTTATTGAAAAATATATGAAGAAATTATATATCTTGGAATTAGAGTTAAAAAAGGTACATGTTTTAGAACTTACTGATGAAATAGAAGAAGAAAGAGGGAAAAGTAGATAATGAAAAAATTGGATAAAACCAAAACAATATTAATGGGAATTTTCTTAATTATCATTGTTGTAGCAGTATTTGTTTATCTTAATTTTTTTAGAACATTTACTGTAGAGTTCAATGTCCGTATTGGTGCAGGTATTGCAACTAAAGAAGTTCGTATTGGAAATACTGTTGAAAAGCCAGAGAATCCAACTGCCGATGGCTACACTTTCTTAGGATGGTATGTTGATGGTGTAGAATACGATTTTAGCAAACCTGTAGAAAGTGATTTAATAATTACTGCTGAATGGGAAGAAAATGAATAAAATTGATGCTAAAGCATCTTTTTTTGTGAAACTTATGTGAAAAAAAAGGAAATCGGGTATTTCGAGGACAATAATATAGTGAAAGGAGGAGAATATGCATGTTACGGAATGCCCATCAGTTGGAGACTTAACAGAAGATGCCAGTTTCAAGTTTTTCTTTAAAGACCCAAGTCTTAAATCATATGTTGCAACCATTATATC
>CALVKN010000036.1 GCA_944332715.1 uncultured Bacilli bacterium | reverse complement strand
TAAAAATTATATTTGGTAAAAATGCTAAACAACTAAAAAAGTATATCGAAGAAATTCTCTAAGATATACTTTTTATAACCTTTCAATATCTACAATATCAGTTATTTTAATTAAGTTTCCATCTAAAGTTAATAAATTTATATTAGTTTTCCCTACTATCTCCGTATCAATACTTTTGTCTTTTAAAGTAATATGGACTTTACTTTTATAAACGTGATTTGGGGATGCAAATATTTCATTTATCTTCTTGTTTATATCTACAGGATTTATGCTTCTGTTATCCTTATCACTTCGAAATAGATCTTGCACATTATCTATTTTTTTATTTATGGGATTAGCAAATACTTTTGGTTTATCCATTTTTCCACCTCAATATATTCTATGATAAAATAAAAAAATAAACACATACTAAAGATATGAAAAAAGTTATTAACAGTCCTTTACTATTATTTATACCTCTTTTAATAATTATGATTATTAGTTTTATGGACATGCAAAATGCTAAATTACTTAGTTCCTTATATGAAAATAATTTAATAAAGCAAATAATTTGGTATGCTGTTGGATTTATTACTATTTTTATAATTTGTAAAATTAATACTACTACTATTTTAAAATATTCCAAGTATTATTATTGGTTATCTATTATTTTACTAGTATTGGTTTTATTTTTGGGGAAAGAAACTAATGGTGCTAGGGCTTGGTTTAATTTTGGAATATTTTCTTTTCAACCTAGTGAGTTAACTAAACTTACTTTAATTTTATATTTAAGTGATATAGTAGCCAGAAGTAAGCCAGATTTTAAACTTATTTTAAAAGTTGGAATACTTACATTAATTCCATCAATTCTGGTTTTTCTAGAGCCAGATACGGGTGCCATAATATTTTATCTTTTAAGTGCTAGCATTATACTCTACTTTGCTCCGATAAAAAAGTATTGGTTTATAATACTTGGAGGGATAATATTTTTATTTATAATTACATTTATCTTACTATATATTTATAATCAAGATTTACTTATTTCCTTAATTGGTACTAGTTTTTTTTACCGAATTGAAAGACTTGTAACATTTAGTACGGAATCTAGTTATCAATTAGAAAATGCATTAATTGTAATTGGGGCATCTTCTTTATTTGGTACTGGGTTAAATAAAGTTTCTTTATATATACCGGAGGCTCCAACTGATTTTATATTTGCATTTACCATTGGAAATTTTGGTATAGTTACAGGAATATTAGTATTACTTTGTTACTTATGTATAGATATATTTTTAATTAAGCAATACTTTAAACAAAAGAACAAAAAAATAAAACTAGTTTTAATTAGTTTTATTAGTATATTTTTCTTTCAACAGATAATAAATATCGGTATGAATTTAGGATTACTTCCTATTATTGGGATACCTCTTCCCTTTTTATCTTACGGTGGAACAACTATTATTATTTATTTCTTGTTTTTAGGAATTATATTAAGTCTACTTAATAAGAGTTATTAGTATGGTTGATAGTAACTATAAGAACTACTATAGTATGGTCCTGGATATGGGCGTGGTGGGTATGGTGCATATGGTGGATATGGGTATGGTTGTGGTGCTACATTATAAATTGGTCTAGGCCTTGTAAGTCCTACTGCTGCTCCTCCTACTAAGGCTCCTGTTAAAAAGGGAAAAATAAATCTATCTTGATTATTAAATCTTGGATTTCTGTTAAATCTTGGATACATAAAGAAAACTCCTTTCATAGATAATTTATGAAAGAAGTCTTTTTTGTTTAGTTTAATTGCCTAGATGAAAGTATTTTCGCATATCTTTTGTTACTTCATGATATGGTATATTTAACTTTTTTAAATTACTTAAAATAATACCTTTAAGTTTATCATCTTTAAAATATATTTCATAATCAGTTGTATTACTTACTAATATAACAAGTTTACAATCACTATTTATAAAATCTTCATAATCCCTAATTCTTTTAATATTACTTTTAGTATCAAACACTTGAATATTAGCCATAACTACTAAATACTTTTTACCAGAATTAAGTATTTTGGCAAATAATTTGCCAGAAGTAACTTTTAAAAATCTTGATTTTTTAATAATACTAAAAAATATATCTTGTTCAGAAAAATACCAATTATATTCTGGATAATTTATTCCATTAAGTAAATCACGTAAAAAACTACCCCAAGTTACATCATAACTAAATTCTATTTTATTCATTAATTAATCCTAAATAGTAGTTTTTCTTTCCCTTTTTAATAAGTAATACTTTTTCTTCAATAGCATCACTCTTAGTTATTATTTTTTCTAAGTCAGCACACTTAGTATTATTGATACTTATTGCTCCCCCACTAATCATTTCTCTTGCTTCTCTTTTACTGCTAACTATTTTGTTATCGACAAGTAAATCATTTAAATTAGTGTTATCACTTACATCAAATCTTGGAACATCTTTAATTGATGAAATGATTTCATCTGCCTTTAAGTTCCATATCTTATCAGAAAATAGGCATTCACTAATATTTAATGCTTTATTATATTCTTCTTCACCATGTAAGAAAGTAATTATTGCTTTAGCAAGTGCTTTTTGGGCCTTTCTTTCTTCTGGATGTTCTTTTAAACTAACTTCTAGTTCATCAATTTCTTTCTTACTTAAGAAAGTAAGTTTCTTTAAGTATTCAATTACTTTTGAGTCTTCCGTATTAATTAAGTATTGGTAAAAAGCATAACTAGATGTTTTATTTATATCAAGCCATAATGCTTCACCAGATTCACTTTTACCAAATTTAGTTCCATCAGCACGAGTGATTAGAGGAACAGTAAAGCCATAACACTTAACTTCTGGTCCATGAATCTTTCTAATAAGTTCTAATCCTGAGGTAATATTTCCCCATTGATCTTGGCCACCAACTTGCATAGTAACACCATAGTTTTCATATAACTTCAAAAAGTCAATTGATTGAAGGATCATATAAGAAAATTCTGTATAAGTAATACCAATATCTAATCTTCTTTTTACGGTATCTTTAGCAAGCATATAGTTGATATTAAAGTGTTTACCATAGTCTCTCAAGAAATCAATAGCAGGCATTTCACATAACCAATCGGCATTATTAACAACTTGAATGTTAGCTCCTAAAATTTTGTTTATTTGTTTAGAAATACATTCGATATTATGTTTAACAGCTTCCTTGCTAATCATCGGACGTTCCACATTAGGTTTAGGGTCCCCAATTAAACCAGTTCCTCCACCTGCTATAAGAATTGGAGTGTGTCCAGCATCCATTAGTCTCTTAGTTGTAGCAATAACTGTACAGTAATGACCAATATGCATACTATCACCAGTTGGATCAACACCAATATAAAATTTAAGCCCCCCTTTATTAATTGCTTCTTCAACATCAGGACTAGTTATATCATTAATAAGTCCTCGCCATTTTAAATCTTCAAATGTAGTCATTTTCTTTCCTCCTCTAATTTTAATTCATTTATTTCTTCTAAATTAATTCCATAATCTAAATAGATACTTTCTACATCTTTAGCAGTTACATCATCTTCATTAAATCCTAACAACTTGACAATGTCCATTACCTCTTCTTCACTACTTCCTTCAATTTCTAAATATGTCGGTATCCTAGGCCAATAATCGATATCAATTTCTATCCCCTTATATTTATATTGACACCTTCTATTTTCTTGATAACCTTTCGGAGTATATCCTAATTCTTTTAATATCAAATTAGTTTTCTCAAAATCATCAACTCCTACTTCAAGTTCTCTAGTCCCATCGATTTTCGAAGAAACAACATCTTTTATCGTCAAAGTAGTGTCTTTACCATTCGTTCTAAGTCTAATCCATTTACCATTTTGTTTAGGATTAAAATCATAGACATATCTTCTTTGCAACAAATCCCATTCCCAAGTTGCCTTAATTTCTTCTAGTCTTTTCTTGATATCTTCCACATCAATATCTAAAATTCTAACTTCATACTCAGTTTTCATATATCCCCACTTTCTCAAAAATAAAAAAGAATGGTCCCCAAGGAGTGCTTTTAGCACGGTACCATCCTTATATTTAACTCTACTCTTTTAACGCAAGATTACGTTTCAGCTCCGGAGTCGTAAATTCCTTCATCGCTGATTGCCTAAATTATATCATTAGTTTATATTTAATTCAAGTTTTTTTCTGGCCAAACCCCTTATTAATACAGTTAACTGTTACAGTCAATACAGATATTAGAGTTATCAATGTAAGAATTTAATCTACTTTTTAGGTCACTTACTTCTTGATCACTCCAATATTTGCTTGGACTTGAAAATCCACCGGTATCATAAGATGTTTCATCGTCAAATCCTACAATAGTACCATTATTCATAAAAATTACTGCAGGAACATAAATGCGGAGATTACCATTTTCATCATCTGTTAAGTATTCTTCAAGTATAGAAACTATTTTTTGGTATTCCTCTGTATTATTAGTGCGATCTTCACGAATATTATAATAATGTATTTCTGAAATATTTCTTTCTTTTGCTACTTCATTTAAATAAACTACGTAAGCATCACACCACTGACATTCTGGAAAACCTAAATAAACTACACCAGTCCCATTTTCTAAAATATCAATTACCTCATCTACACTAGAATAAACAAAGACATTATCATTAGGAACTGAAGTATATTCTTCAGCAAACTTTTCGGCATCTGTAATTTCATTATTATTATCATTATCATTATTATCTCTAACTAATAAAAATACTACTAACGCAATTAAAACAACTATAATAATACCCATAGTAATAATTATTCCTTTATTTTTCATGCACTTCACCTCTACAAAAACATAATATCAAAAATTTATGAAAAATAAAAGAAATAGCGACTATACTTTACGTTTAGTCACTGCAAGTGCGATTAACTGATAAAGGAATTTCATAAGTAATTACTTCATTCTGTTCATTTAAAGCATTTATTCTAATGTGTAAATTATTACAAGTATCACTATTACAACCACAAGTATAATCATCTATATTAAATTCGATATTTGATAAATATTTTGATATGTAATCATTGTCTTTAACATCACTTAAAGATCCATATCTAGCAATTTCAACTTCTTCATCATTTACTACTTCATACAAAATACATTCCACTGCTTGTGCTTTTGGTTCCTCAAGTATTTCATCACAATAATGAATATTAGATATATAAACTGACTTTTTAGCATCATCATAAGCAATAACACCATTTATACTAAATGAATCATTATCACAAATTAAAGAGGAAAAAATAAATGATTCATCATCTTTTGGAATAGCAATAAGTAAAGTAATGGTAATAACTATTAAGACTACTAAAATAGCACTAGATACTAGCCATATTTTATTACTTTTTTTACTATTTTTTTCTCCTTCAATAAGTTCAGAAATACTTACATCAAATTCTTCACTTAGCTTTTTTAAAAGTTCTATATCAGGAACTCCTCTGCCATTTTCCCATTTAGATACTGCTTGGGCAGTAACATGTAATCTATTTGCAAGTTCTGCTTGAGTCAAATTATATTTTTTACGTAAATCATAAATAAACTTACCTATTTTTTCTTGATTCATACAACCACCAACATATTGATTATAACAAAAATTATTGCATAAGAAAAGTCCGACATATCGGACTTAAATATCTAATTGGTGGAGAATAAGAGATTCGAACTCTTGACCCCCACGGTGCAAGCGTGGTGCTCTAGCCAGCTGAGCTAATTCCCCAAGAACATGATTATCTTATCATATAATAATAAAATAATCAAGCACTTTTAATCGTTTTCTTCAACAATCTTTATTAATCCAGCTTCAACTTCTTCTAATGCTCTACCTAAAGACTTCTTATTTTTATAGTCACTTTCTTTCATTTGAAAATGATTATTTTCAAGCATTTGTTTACTTCTGATTGAAGCAACATGGACTAATTTATATTTTGAATCTACTATATTAAGTAGTTTATCAATTGATGGATATAACATAAACAACCTTCCTTCTCATAATATTATAGTATATACTTTTTCTATTTTAATGCAAGTAAAACCTAAAAATTTGACAGATTATTGACATAATTTTCTCAGAGCTTCCAATATTACTACCATTGCCCAAGTATCTTGTTGGCAATATATTCTTAATGCTTCATAATATAAATCATATTCTTCTTTAGTCATACTGTTATAAGTAGCATAAGCAACAATTGCTTCGGTTCCATTTTTAACTGTTAAGTCTTTATAGGATAAATCACTAAATACCGGCAATGTCTTTTTAATTGAAAATGAACCACTTAAATCTTTGTTATAGTAATTGGGAAGACTAGCTCTTTCCTTATCAAAACCTAATTCTTCATAAAATTCCGATTTAGTATTGACTAACCACATTAAATCAAAACCTCGATTATACATCGCCATTAATTGATCTTTATATTCCGGAAATATTGCTGATAGTTCTTTAATTCGCCCTTTTTCAAAGGCAACATTTTGAGCAAATAAAGTTCCTTTTGATGGATCTATATATTTACATAATGCCTTAACCAGTTCTTCACGTTCATCATTATCAAATGTTTTTGCTAAGAAAATATAATTATCTTTTTCTTTATCGCAAACTCCGGGCTCACGTTCAATATGCAAACTAAATTCAAATGGGGATTGAATATAAGGCTTTTCCCCGCGAAATCTAGGCATTGGGCAAGGCATTGTTTCGAAATCTAAGTGATATATTGGATATTCTAAAGCATTTATACCTGCTTTTATTTTTTCTTTATCAATATAAACTCTATTAAATCTAAGACAATCTCTTTGAATTTCATGCTTTTTACTAGTAATCCATTCTTCTGGAACATCTAACATGTTAATGTATCCCTCATTGATTAAATCAAGGCCTTTAATGCGGTCACCATTTAAAGTTTTAAAACCTGCCGTATTATTTAAATAATTCAAACTAGAATTTTTCGCCGGAATCATTTTACCACAAACAGTACTAAAATAAGGACATTCTTTTGGTTCTTTTCTACTACACCATTTACCCATTGGACAAATACTAGCATCAAGGGTAAATAAATAACGTTCTAGTTTTTCTTCTTCAGCTTCAATAATTTTAAGATATTCTTCAGTAACTTTAGTTAAGTCAATAAAAACAACTATTTCATTACCATCCGCATCGGGATTATATACAGCCTTTTTATTTTCATAAGTGCCATCAAAAATATATTTGTGATTTAAAACTGCTAGATAATAATGAACATTTTTTAAGGCTTCTTCATTATTAGACTCCTTATATTCTCCTTCTAAAATATATCTTTGAATAGCAAGGTCAAAGATATATCCTCCGACATCACTATAGCGATCAAATAATTTTTCTCTTTTTTTAGCATATTCTTCGATTGGCATTTCGCTTTCTAAAGGATAATCTTCTATTTCATCTTTTAAAATATAACAATTCTTACTTTCATCAAAATGAAATATCGAAAATTTATCACATTTTTTATGTCTTGCTTCTAATTCAGCATATTTTTTGCTAGTTGTTGCTTTAACTTCAATAATATTAATATCATTATTCACTTCATTATAGATATCGACATAACAAACATATCTAATACCATTTTTGTTAAACTCAAAACTTTCTTGATTAAATGTAGCATCAGCATAAACAGACCTACCTTTAAAATATTTGTTGGTAAGTCTTCCTGCTTCCATTTCTACTTGTTTATAATAAGGCATCATGGCTTGCAATTGTTTATTTTCTTTAACTGTTAGATCAACTTCATATGCCTCATCACCAAACATTTCACTCAGTAATTCTTTTAAGCTATTATTTTTTTCTTGTTCTTTGTATTCATCATAACTAATATCAGCATCTAGTTTTTCGCATCTTACTTCTTCTAGAGCAACATATCGACGACATCTAGTAAAATTGATAAAATCAGTTTTAGTTACAGCCATAAAAACCTCAAATTAATACTTCAGCAGTAACCTCATCATCACTATTAGTAATTTTTACTCGTAAGTCATTAAGAGTTTCTTCGTTATCTCTAGGGTCAGCTACAACTCCTTCACTAGTACTTATAATTACGTTTGCTAGAGCTAATTCTTCAACTGTCATATAAACATCAGCGCTTTCATTAAAAATTTCTGTATGAGTTTCGCCATAAAGTGCAGCTTGGATTTCAATAGCATTTATTTTTTCTTCATATAGGTCTTGTTCGTAATTAACATCAAAATCTTTAGATAAAATGTTAGCTGTAACAAAATACCCCACTGTAAATACAGCAATAACTATTATTAACTCAACTGCTGTATACCCTTTTTTATTCTTCATTTTTCACCTCTAACTTAGTAAATCCTCGATATTCCCACAAAGGAAATTCATCTCTTATTTTAACTATTTCTTCAAGCATTTTTTGTTTTAATTTATCTCCTTTAAATTCAAATAATGTTGTAACAGTTTCTTCTAAACTCTTACGAGCATCATCTTCTTCATTTAAAGAATTATATAAATAAGGAATAACTATGTTTTTATCAACAAATTCTATATCACTATTTCTAAATACATAATTGTTTTTAAGCATTTTTATAAATCTTTTATAAGCTTTAATGTTGTGGTGATATGTACTAATTCCCATTTCAACAAATTCTTTATTGGTAAACATTTTATATTTATCATTTTTTACATATCTGGTTATTCTTTTTTTGTTAGTAAGTTTACTACTATATATTTTTTTAATATCAATAATATATTCTTTTTTATAGTGATAATCTAATTTAGGAATAATTTGTTCATGATTTTCTAAATCGTTAATAAGCATATCAAAGTATTTTCTACTTAAAACACCATAAGCAACAATTATACCGTCAACTAATTTATAAATTCTATCGCCGTTTTTTACATATTTAACAACTTCTTTATCTTTGATAATATTTTTTAATGAGTCTATCGTATCCCACGAAATCATTAATTCTTGTTCTTGAAACAATATTTCTTTATCTAATAAATAATTTATGAAATCTCTATTTTCATTTAAAAAGTCATTATTAATCTTTTTTAGTGTTAATTGTTTTAATGTATTAAAGTCCTTTAAATCTAGGGACATAACAAAATACTTGAAATAATTATCCTTTATTTCATTAATTTTTCCGATTAATTCTTCCTTTTTTAATTTTTTTGTATTAATAGAATCATAATTAAAAATATTACCTAAATTATTATAATCATCAATGATACCTTGTAATTTTTCCTTACTTAACTTTTGTAAATAATCTTGATACTCACCAAATATATTCATTATATTTCACCTCATCATTTAATATTATATAATAAATTCGCCCAGTTTTCTATGGAAAATATATGAAAGAAGAAAAAAGAGAATTAATCTCTTTCCATTGATGCTGCCATTTGGTTTACTACTCTTCTTACATAAGCAATATAATTAGCATAAGCAAAAGGTATATTATTTTCTTCTAAGAAGTTAATTGCTTCTTCTTTTAATTCAGGAGTTATTTCAATACCTTTAATAATAACTTTTTCCTTCATTACTCTTTCAACTAGTTTTTCTTTAGGTAAAGCAAATGCTTTAACACTACACTTTGCTGCATAATCTACGATAACGCGTCTTTCATGTGGTGTCATTTGAACACTTTCTTTTAATCTTTCATAAAGTTTTTTAGGAGGAATATCCGTAATACTGTAATAATCCATTTCATCCATTTTACGAAAAACTCCCGGTTCTTCTTCAATACCTTTTGTAATCATTTCTATCAAACGATTCTTTAATTCTTCATAATTAGTTAATCTTTCCATAACATCACCTGTATAAATAATATCATATTATTTTGTTTTATGCAAAACTTGTAAATCTTTGTTTTTTAAATAAATTAACTTTTCGGGATATTCTTCTAAAATCTTTAACTTTTCACGTTCATTTTTAAAATACTTTTTAATTATTCTTAACATATCGAAAACCGCCAAAAACGTTGGTGGATAATTATATTTTTCTTTACCTAATCTTTGTCTAATCCATCTTTTTATACCTCTTATATAAACTCTAAACTTATTTATTTTTAAATAATAAATTTTGTTACAATAAATTAATCCTTTATTAAATTTCTTTCTGCCAACATCTTCAATTATCCAACTATCTTTATTTAATATTTCATCAAAAAGTTGCATAATGACTTCATCAGTTCTCTTTATATGATTATTATTATCATCATACACAAGACAATCTAGTTCATAAGCAGTTGTATTATATTTTTGAGCCAATATTCTTGCAAGTGTTGTTTTTCCGGAGCCTGGTGGACCAATTATATATATTTTCATATAAAGCACATCCTATAACGATTATAAATAAATAATATATTTAAAGGAACAAAAGTCAAACAAGTTTGACTGACCTTGCATCACTACAAGATATTTCTACTTCACTGAGTCCTTTGGACTCTCCATAGACCAACTTCGGATGGTCGCCACCCTACTATTTTTGTTCACAATCAATATTATAAACTATTCACATACAT
>CALVKN010000035.1 GCA_944332715.1 uncultured Bacilli bacterium | reverse complement strand
TTTTACCTCCTTTCGAAAGTGTATATTACCACAAAGAAAGCAAATAATTTGTCAGACTGTGTCGAAATATTAAAAAAGTTATTTTTTATTAAATTTATTTGATTATAGTTTATTAAAAAAAGTTATTACATATAATTAAATAGGTGATATTATGTTTGGGACAAATGTAACTAGTGGTTTTACGCTTACAAAGGTTCTCGGTGGAATCTCACGTGGTTTATCTATCGCCAATCAAGTAATACCGTTATATCAACAAGTTAAACCGATGGTCCAAAGTGCCAAAAAAATAATTGGTGTTTTAGGTGAATTAAATAAAACAAGTAATAGCAATAATAGTAGTAATGCTACTAATAAAACTACTGTAGAAGTTACACCAAAAGAAAAAACTGAACCAATAAGGATTCAGTCTACTAACAATCCAGTATTTTTTCAATAAAATCATCTAACATATTGATATAATTTAAAAATATTTTATCTTTTGATTTAGTATATAAATACTGATAAGTCTCTCTTAAATGATTTAAGTATTCTAAATTATTACTTTTTCCAAATGTTAATTCCGCTTCTGTTAATTTTTCAAATCCTCTAATATATCTTATAATAATATAATGATGCTTTTTATCATGAATTACAACTTCTCTATCAATTTTATAACCTAATTCCATCATGAATTTACGTAATTTATAGTGATCATTATTACTTTGAATGATTAAAGTATCAGGTATATTTGGGCTATTCAAAATGCTTTTTATAGTATGAGTACCCATACCAGCAATAATTGCTACATCATACTTTCTTTGAATATCTGATAGTCCATTAGATAGTACCAAAGGTATTTTGGTATCTAGATTATATTTTTTTAAGTTTTCTAAACTATATTCTAAAACCTTAGAAGAAATATCACTAGCAGTTATATTGGTAGTGATATTTTTTTGATATAAATAAATTGGTATATAAGCGTGATCTGTTCCAATATCAATAACACTAGCATTATTTGGAACTAAATCAGTGATAGCCTTTAGTCTTTTAGTTAACATATTATTCTTCAAGGAAATCTCTTAGTTTCTTAGCACGAGATGGATGTCTTAATTTTCTTAAGGCTTTTGCTTCAATTTGTCTTATTCTTTCACGAGTTACATTAAATTTCTTACCTACTTCTTCAAGAGTATGGCAAGTTCCATCAATAAGACCAAAACGTAGTTCAAGCACTTCTTGTTCTCTTGCTTGAAGGGACATAAGGACTTCTCTTATTTCTTCTTTTAAGATTTCATTTTCAGTATATTCTTCAGGTGATAGACTAGATTCATCTTTTAGGAAATCTCCTAAATGGGAATCTTCTTCTTCGCCGATTGGAGTTTCAAGTGAAACTGGTTCTTGACTAATTTTTAAAACTTCTCTTACTTTATCTACTCCAACACCCATTTTCTTAGCAATTTCTTCTTCACTAGGTTCACGATTTAGTTCAAGAGTAAGTTGTCTTTGAACACGAGACATTTTGTTAATTGTTTCAACCATATGAACGGGTACACGGATTGTTCTTGCTTGGTCTGCTAGAGCACGAGTTATTGCTTGTCTAATCCACCATGTAGCGTAAGTTGAAAATTTATAACCCTTGTCGTAGTCGAATTTTTCTACAGCTTTCATTAAACCAATATTTCCTTCTTGAATCAAATCAAGGAATAAAAGGCCACGACCGACATATCTTTTAGCAATACTTACAACTAAACGAAGGTTAGATTCAGCAAGAATTCTTTTGGCTTCTTCATCACCATCAGCAACTCTTTGAGAAATTTCCATTTCTTCAGTGCTAGATAAAAGTGGAATACGACCGATTTCTTTTAAATACATTCTTACAGGATCATTAATATTGATATCTTTAGTGATATCTTCATCATTTAAAATTATTTCTTCGGTTTCTTCCTTAGGTTTAATTCTAGCTTCTCCGTTTGTTGTATCAACATCTGCTTCAGCAACTACTTGGATACTCGCATCAACTAATTTGTTATATAAATTATCTAGGGCATCAGAATCTATTTCTAAGCCTTTTAATTCTTCTGCTAATTCTTCATAGGTAATAAATCCTTTTTCTTTACCCTTAGCAATTAAACTATTTTCTCTTTCTTCTAATGTTTTAATTTCGTTCATTATTTCACACTTCCTTTTTTAATTCCGTAAGCTTGGCAATTAACTCAAGTTTCTTATTAACATCTAACTCTTGCTTGATTTTCATCTTTAGTTCAACAATTCTATCCTTCTTCAAAATATTTAACACAACATCTACGCAACTATTAAATTCATCAAGCGATACAACAGTATTATTATTTTCAGATATTATTTCATTTACGAATGCACTCAAATCTTCATCTCGCATAATATACGTTATAAAATCTGCTATATTAATATTATTATGAACCGTATTATAATAAACTATTTCACTGGCGAGCATTCTTTCTTTTTTTTCTTTGAAAAATCCTAGTCTATTTTTATATACTGTTATATAAGTTGAATCGCACATCATCGAATATAAAATTTTACTTACTGCATTTTGATACTTACTTAGTTTAGGTTTTTCGATAACTTTAATCTCCGGTTTTTCTTTTATTTTTTGCTCCGGCATTTTATTTAATTCTTGTTTAAGTATCTCGGCATCAATTTCATAATCCTTGCTTATTTTAGATATAACCAGCTCTTTTGTCAAGTCATCTTCGCTATTTATACTAGAAATTACTTCTTTTATATAGGTAATTAAGTCTTCCATATTGTTTAAATTTTTATTAGTTTTTAAGTATTCTAACTTAAAATCAATATATTTTAATGCATGATTGATATTGTCTTTAAGAGCATCTACTCCTTTAGTACGAATATATTCATCAGGGTCTTTAGCATCAGTTAGTCTTACTACGCGGACATCACAATCACTTGCATCAAGTAGATCGCCATTTTTTACAGTTGCATCAAGTCCAGCAGAATCGTTATCGAGCATTAAAATGATTGGCACTTTAAGTTTTTTTAACACATCTATTTGTTCTTTAGATAAAGCAACACCCATTAGGGCAACAACATTTTTAATACCACTAGCACTAAGTTTAATGGCATCCATATTACCTTCAACAACAATAGCACATTTTTCTTCCCGAATACTTTTTCTAGCATTGTGATAATTAAATAATATCTGGCCCTTTTTAAATATTTCGGTTTCTTTAGTATTCATGTATTTAGCGGTATCGGTCTCACCATTAAATATTCTCCCGGTAAATCCTACTACCTGACCCTTTAGGTCTTCAATAGGTATCATTATCCGATTAGAAAATACATCATAGATATCTAACCCTACTTTATTAACTAACCCTAAATCACTAATTTTATCAATATTATATTTTTTATTATTTAATAATTTATATAACGTATCTTTACTATCCAAGGATAATCCAATATTAAATTCCCTAATTATTGCCTCATCTATACCACGCTCTTGTAAATACTTGCGAGCCTTAATACCTTGTTCCGTAAATATATTATTTAAATAGAACTTTTTAGTAAATTCCATTATTTCATAATCTTCTTTATTTTTAGTTGTATAATCATTAATATCAGTTATATTTAAATTATATCCTATTTTATCAGCAACTATTTTTACCGCTTCAACAAAAGAGACATTTTCGTATTTCATTATGAATGTAAAAACATTGCCACCAGTTCGACAGGTAAAACAATTAAACATTTGTCTTTCACGAGATACTACTAGACTTGGGGAATGATCATCATGAAAAGGACAAACTGCTAAAAAGTTTTTGCCTCTTTGCTTTAAAGACAGATAACCTGAAATGATATCTACAATATCCGCACTATCGCGGATAGCATTAATTTCTTCATCTTTAATATATGCCATATCTTCCCCTCAACAATCGCTAGTACCCGTGCATTTTTAATATTCTTTGTGTTCATATATGAAAATCGACATTATTTTACCATTTTTCAAGGATTTTATCAAGTAAAAGTGCAAAAAAACTTAAAAATAATGTACTTATAAATACTCCTTCATTTAAATTTAGATAAGTTGTAAGAATGGATGTAAGTATTCCGTGCATAGTTCCATATATAATCATTGCTTTTTTAGTAACTGGAGTGCTAGTAGTATCGATATTAAGTAATATAATTCCTAATATAGGTGTACTATAAGTAATAATATTTATATTAAAATCATTTAAAATTAATGTAAGTATTAAAAATGTCAATAAGGAAGAAATAGCAACACTTTTTTTATATATATTAGTAAGACAAAATATAATTAAAATAATTAAACCCAGAATTATATTGCTTGTGGCAATACCACCGATATTTCTGCCCCATAAGTTATCCCATAAGTTTAGAGAATATATATTTAAGGCTTCTCCACTATTTAAATAAGTATAATTACTAAATAATACTAATAATAAAATGATAAATAATTTACAAAATGCCATTTTATTAAATTTTAGTTTTTTTCCTAAAATACTTACTAATAAGTATGATATAAATAGTCCTAGAGTATAAATAACAATATTAATATTCGAAGGCATAAATAAAGGTATTACTAATATAAATACTAGATCTAGCGACCAAAATGATTTTTTAAATATTAATTTGTTTATTATTAGATATACACAAAAACTAATAAGTAAAAGATAAACTATTTTAAATATTTCTGGAAAAGATATTAAATTTCTACTATAAAGTAAATAGCCATTTTTATAAATGCCATAAATTATCAAAGGAAGTAAGCATAATAGATATTTTTTAACAATAATTGAGATATTTTCTTTAGTATGTAAAAACACTTTATCTTTCATTTTTTATTTGCTCCTTTAACTTGGCCTTTAAATTGATGAAGCTTGGGCATATATAAGAACACAAACCACAGTTAATGCAGGATTTAATATTTTTTCCTGATAAAGGATTTACTCCAACTGGGCAAATTTCAAGACATTTACCACAATTTATACATGCATCTTCACGTACTTTACTACTTTTCATAATATTTATAGCATAGATTTCATCGGTAATTACAAAGTTTGTTATATCAGGCACCAAAAATCCTTGCATTAAGCCATTAGCAATAACTTGATAATCATCAGTATCAATTTCAAAATAATTATCTAAGATATCTTTTAAAAGAGTGTATTTTTTTACTCTAATTATTCTACTTTCTTTTAAGGCAGAACCAGATATAGTAAGAAGAATTGTAGTATTATCTTTATCAAGTAAATAATTATTTAATCGCAGTAGGTCAGTAGCACTTAAATACAATGTATTATCTTTAATAGGTAATATATTTTCTAGGAACTCTTTTCTTTCTAGTAAATATTCATCATTAACTAAAGTTAATTTAATATTTGGATATGTTCCAATAGCATTTAAGCATTCATTAATAATCATTGTATCAATATTTTTTACAACTAGGTAATTATTATCAGTTTTATAGATATAACTTAATTCATCAAGTAATTCTAATAATTCATCAATATTTTCTTTTAATATAAAGATATTATTATAAACGTATGGTTCATCATTTAAGGCATTAATTACTATATTAGTAAATTTAGTTTGATTTTTAAATGTATCTAATAATTTATCATTATTTTTATCTAAACATTCTAGTATATTTTTAATAGTTATTTTTTTCTTAAATCTTTTTTCTTTTTTTTCTAATTCCCGAAAGTCATTTTTTATTACTAGATAATCATTTTTAGTACCAATTATATAACCGGAGACTGGAGATTTAAAGGGTGCTATAATTAAACTATTTTTATGGATAAATTTTCTATCATCTATCCATATATCTTGACTTGGGATATATACATAATCGGGATTTAGATAATAGATAATATCGTTATTAATTTTAATGCTAGGGTCACGTTCTAGGGTGATTAATTTCATTACTTAGATTCATTCCTTTCTTGTAGATATTTTTTTAGATCAATTGCCACATTTTCAGGAATAATTTCACTTAAATCTTCGATTGATGCTTCACTCATTTTTTTGATACTTCCATACTTTTTAATGAGTTCTTTTTTTCTAACCTTCCCTATTCCATCGATGTTATCTAAGATACTAGAAATAGTTCCTTTATCTCTTAGCGTTTTGTGATAATTTATTGTAAAGCGATGGACTTCATCTTGAATACGGGTTAGATAATGGAAAATATCACTGTCTCTAGGAATTGGTATTACTTCAAGAGTATCTCCATCGATTAGTTCATTAGTTCGGTGGTGATCATCTTTTTTTAAGCCGCAAACTTTGATATTAAGTCTTAGACTATCTAATACTTCCTTACATGCTCTAATTTGATTTTCTCCACCATCAACAATTATTAAATCAGGCATTTCACTTTGTTCAACCATTGCCCGGTAGTACCTGCGATAAATTACTTCTTTCATAGTATTATAGTCATCATTTTTATCAACACTTACTTTATACTTGCGATATTCTTTTTTATTCGGTTTACCACTCTTAAAAACAATCATGCCACTAACAGCATAAGAACCGAAGAGATTGGAGTTATCAAAAGCATCAATACGATCTAGGCAATCTAATTTTAGAAGTTTTCTTAACTCATCATTTGCACCAACACTTCGTAATTCGTCATTTTTTATTATTGTAATTTCCTGCTCTAAACTAATTTTAGCATTACTTTTAGCCATATCAATAAGTCGCTTTTTAATGCCTTTCATAGGAATTATTGCTTTAGTATTTAGGATATTACTAATTACTTCACTATTTAAATTTTCATCCAAAAGTATTTCTTTAGGTATTTCATGTCTGGTATAAAAATTTAGAATATAAGAATTTACTTCATCATATAAATCACTAATCATATAGAATTTATCATTGCTACTGCCAACAATTTTACCATTACGAATAAATAAAATTTGAATGGATACAATGCCTTCATCTAAATAATACCCTATAGCATCTCTATTGACATAGTCATGCAGTTCTACTTTTTGTTTATCAAGTATTACTTTAATATATTCAAGTTCCCTTTTTAGTTCTAAGGCCGCTTCAAAGTTTAGGTTTTCACTAAATATATTAATTTTTTCCATTATTTTATCGATTAATATTTTATCATTGCCTTTTAGAAAATCTAGTATTTCTCGTTCCATATTGGCAAGTTTAGTGGCATCTACATGTTTTTCACAATAGCCTAAACATTCCCCGATGTGATAATACAAACAAACTTGTTTAGGCATACCTTCACACTTTTTTAAAGGGTATAATCTATTTATTAAACCGACAATTTTTCTCGCGGCATAAGCATTAGGGTATGGCCCAAATAATAGTTTTTTATCTTTTTTCTTAATGTTTAAATAACGTGATACTTTAAGTCTAGGATATGGTTTAGAGATATATTCGATGTAGGGATAACTTTTATCATCTTTAAGTAAGATATTATATTTAGGATTATATTCTTTAATTAAATTGATTTCTAAGATAAAAGCTTCTTGTTCAGTAGTTGTAGTAATATAAGTAAAATCAGCAACTTCACTAACCATTTTAGCAGTCTTACCTGTAACAGTGCCTTTAAAATAACTGTTTACTCTCTTATATAAGTCTTTGGCTTTACCGACATAAATGATTGTGTTATTTTGGTTACGCATTTGATATGATCCCGGCAAGTGCGGTATTGTTTTTAACTTTTCTCTAAACATTATTTCCCACCACATATTATTATACTACAAAATTAACTGTTTTTACGATATAATATTGCTGGTGATAGCATGAAATTAATAAATACTGCCCAAATAGAAATTAAAAAGTCGAAATTTATTGGTTATTATTATGAATTAGATGATATTAATGAAGTAAAAATAATTTTAGAAGAATTAAAACAAGAACACAAAAAAGCTAAACATATAGTTTATGCTTATAAATTTTTAAATACTGCCGGTAAAAGTGATGATAAAGAACCAAGTGGTACAGCAGGAATGCCTTTATATAATATTTTAGAGAGAAATAACTTAAATAATAAAATGCTAGTAGTTGTAAGATACTTTGGGGGAACTAAACTTGGAGCGGGGCCTTTAACTAGGGCTTACAATAATGCTGGGGCTTTTGCAATAAAAAAATGATCATTCGACCATTTTTTTTATGTCATCCATATTACGGAAACCAATTTCTTTAGTTTTTTCTTCGCCATCAACAAACAAAATTAATGTTGGAATACTCATTACGCCATATTTGGAAGCAAGTCCAGGAAATTCATCAACATTAACTTTTAATACATCAATAAAGTCAATTTCCTCTAAAATTGGTGCAAGCATTTTACATGGACCACACCATTCAGCATAAAAGTCTACTAAAACTTTGCCTTTATTTATAAATTTACTAAAATCTTCATGATTTTCTAAATGTTTAACCAAAATAATTCCTCCCTTATATTACTACTGTTCCAGTAAATTTTATTTTACCATCATCGATTAGTGTTTGAGCATCTTCTTTACTTATTAGATTATATGATACTAAAACGTGTAGAACACGGAAATTGGCATCTTCTTTATCGGCACCTTCTTCTAGATCATTTAATATTTCATTTATTTCTTCAAGAGCTTTAGTACTACTTGCAGCAAGGGACCCGATTATTGGGGTTCTTTCAAGTAAAATTATAGAAAATTTAGATTCTGCTACCATAGTTTGAGTTGCTGGTATATGAAATAAAATAAATGCTACCATAAAAGCCATAATTATTCCTTCGATTAAACCAACGATGGCTCCTAGTATTTTAGAAGGGATAGCAAGAACTACAGTTAATTCTAATAGTTTTTCAACTAATCCTGCTAAGTTAATGATTATGCTTAATACACAATATAGTAAAATGTAAATTACTACAAATGATATTAGTTCATAAACTAATATGTTAATCGATGTAATCCCTTCGAATATACCACCAAAATTGTAAAATGGCAAGTATTTCATCAAGAAGTTAGCTAGTACATCTTTAAAGACAAAGGCTAAAACAAGTACTGCACAAGTTCCAATTAATTGAACCAAACTTTTTATTACACCTTTTTTTAATCCGATAAAAGTAAACGCTAGTATTATTACAATACATAAACAATCAATTACACTCATTTTGTCATCTCCCTATTTTAATTATATTATAATTATGATGAAAAATAAAGTAAAATATGTTAAAATTTATTAAAGCGAGGTTATTTATGACAATTGTATTTAAAGTAAGTGATAATGTAAAAGAAAAAATGATTAAGTACTATCAAGACTTAAGAAGAGATAAGACTCCACCATATGCAATATTTCAAGCAATGGAAGCAGATACGATAATTACTTTGTATGAATCTGGCAAAGCAATGTTTCAAGGAATTAGTGCAGATATAGATGCTAATATTTGGATTGATTTGGAACGTAAACTAAACAATAGAATTATCGATATTAAAACTGGGAAAGAAAAAAATAGTGAAAAAAAAGAAACAACTGTAAAGTATCGCAAGTTCGATAAATATAATACGATTGGTTCTGATGAGGTTGGTACTGGAGATTATTTTGGTCCAATTGTAGTTACAGCAACATTTGTATGTAAAAGTGATATAGAATTTTTAGATGAACTTAAAGTAACTGATTCTAAAAAGATTACAGATGAAACAATTAAAAAAATTGCTCCCAAAATTATGGAGAGAGTACCCTACTCTAGTTATATACTAAATAATACTGATTATAATAAAGTACATAATGAAAGTATTAATATGAATAAAATAAAAGCAATACTTCATAACAAAGTATTACTTAGTATGGTAAATAAAAATTTACCTTACGAAAAAATTGTAGTTGATCAATTTACTCCACCAGCAAAATATTATGAGTATTTAAGTGATGTTAAAGATAAAGTTATAAATATTACATTTACACCAAAAGCGGAAGAACAGTGTTTAAGTGTTGCTTGTGCTTCAATAATAAGTAGATATATATTTTTAAAAACTATGCACGACATAAGTACTGAATTAGGTATTGATATACCAAAAGGTGCTGGAACTCTTGTTGATGAAGTGGCTAGCAAATTAGTTCAAGAAAAAGGTTTTGACATCTTAAACAAATATGCTAAATTAAATTTTAAAAATACAGAAAAAGTTAAATCGATGAAAAATTAATTCATCGATTTTTAATTTTAATTAAATTACAATTCTGTATGGATCTGATGCTGTACCAGCGTGTCCTTCATAGATTTGGACATCAGAGTTTAGGTAGAAAACAGGACGTAAACTATAACCCATATTCGTTGGATTAATATCAACGTCACCATAGCAACCCACGCCAAATACTAAATTATCCACATTATCAGAACGACGAGAAATTGTCCATTCTGAGGCTCCACTATACATCCAATTATCTCCTTTTATGACACGATAATCACTAAAATCAGTTCTATACCCTATTGTAGTCCATCCACTTGGGCCTACTGCATACATGTAATCTGATACATACATTAAGCCTATTTCATCTTCATATGTTGTTGCTTCTGCTGGACTTATTATTTCGTTGGCATATGCTGTCTTTACACTAACCTGAGCTATATTAGCATACGCATTTCCTCCTACCTGCCATTCTGTATTGGCTACTTTGCCTTGCCAATCTGCAGTTAGGTAATTCCAGTAATTTGTATTTAGATTTACTGCGTTTAATCTACTTGCACTCCACACATTTGTTGAACTATTTTCACTAATATAATTCCAATAGTACAAGTAATGATTCGAATTGTTATTTTCCATACCACTATAAATTGGTGATGTATTTGTATCATAATAATCGCCATCAGTTCCAAGCATTGTTGTATTTGCATAATCATCTTTTATTAATTTTACTTGGCCATTAAATACTCCAATTATTCGATATAGATTATCTATATCACATGGTCCTTCACCTGCTCCTGGACCAAAGCATACAAAGTTCTTAATATTATCACTTGTTAAATATCCATCTATTACTGCTTGAGTCAATGCTTCTTCTAATGTATTATAATGTGTCGTTTCATTGTATGCTGTTGTGTAATAATGTTCTTGTTCAGTAAAACAAACAATTGTTCCTACGTACTGTTTTTCTCCATTACAATAAAAATTAATCACTCCATCACTTTCAGAAGCATCTGCTGTATAAATTCTTGTTAATCCTTCGCTTATAGCTTTTTCTGTTACTTGGTAATCACCACCACTGTATCTGTATGAGTTATCTTCTGCTTCTTGGTCTGCATTAGTGTAACTGCCAATTCCATCGTGATAATAAAGATTATTTACTCCATCTTCTGTATATAATGTATCTGTTATATAACTTGCTAAATTTACTGATGTTGTCAATGGATCTTCTTGAATTATCAAATTAGCATTAAATGTTTTATTGGTATTAGCATTTTGATCACTATTTAAATTTACAAATATTATTTCTATTTGCCATTTTTGAGTAGTTGTACCAGTTGAAGTTATTTCATAGTTATCTACTATTTTAATTAAATCTTCTGTTGTTGTTATATCGAACCCTGTTACTTCATTTGCTCCACTACCACTTGTCTTTCTTGTTAGACCAGGTATACTTGTTACTTCTACTCCATCGGGATCTGTTACTTTTAGTAGTATTTCTGCTTGATTATCATCTGTTGCATATTCAAAATTATTATCAGTAATATCTAAATAAACATAATAATTTCTTGTTGCATTATTTGTGGCATTATTGGCAGTTAGTGTTGCTCTAGCAAATGTAGTGCCACTCTTATTTCCTGCCCCTTGACCAAAGTCTTCTTCATTTGCAGTTATATTTATCGCATTTCCTGTTTGAAAGGATAAGTTATCAGTTGTTGCGGTATTTGCATTAACATTGATATTACCTGTTCCACCACCTTGGGCTGTAAAGTATGCATATGTTGCTCCAACTACTACTAATATTAGAGTTATCACACCAAGAAATGATAACACTAATACTTTTTTATCATTTTTTACTTTCATAAACACACACTCCTTATTTTGATTATACTAAATGAAGCCTAAAATTACTGTTGAACTATGTTATGTAATACTATTTTTATGACGCCACTAGGCTATATTTAAATTATAGACAAATTTTATCTAGAAGTCAAGATAAGTGTTTTGTCTTAAAGTTAATTTAACGTAAATAAAAAAGCACATAGTGCTTAAAATATAAAAAATGAACAAATGATATCTATTATAAGAATAACTAATAATATGTAAAATATTATATTTCTTTTTTTATCACTTAATTTTGCTAAAAGTTTATCAAATAATGGTTGAAGTAAATATAAAAATATTACTCCTCCAATGCCAAAACGAATGCTTGGACTTAGAGCAATTCTTGCTTCGAAATTATATTTGTAATCGGCATAAGTCTGCCATGGCCAGGAACCTGTAAAATATTCACAAATGTAAGAAGTTACAAGTTCTAAAGTAGTTGCCACAATCATACATCCTAAGAAAATAAT
>CALVKN010000034.1 GCA_944332715.1 uncultured Bacilli bacterium | reverse complement strand
AATGTCAATAAATGTAAAATTTTATAAAAATTAATTTTTCTTCGGTAAATATGGTATAAAACAGTCGTTTTGCTAAATAATAATTTTAGATAAAATGGCTGTTTTTTTGCATTTTCAAAAAATGCGATTTTTTAAATTTTCGAAAATGGGTAGATTTTATTTATACTATATAATATAATTAAAATGCACGAAGGAAGGTAGATGAAAATGGAAGCATGGAAAAATTTTAAAAAAGGTACATGGAATGAAGAAATTAATGTTGAAGAATTTATTCAGCTTAATTATTCAGAATATGATGGTGATGAATCTTTTTTAGCGGGACCTACCGATAAAACTAAAAAAGTATGGAGTAAATGTGAAGATTTACTTAAAGAAGAATTGAAAAAACATGTTTTAGATATTGATGTTGATCATGTATCAGGCATTAATAATTATGAAGCAGGTTACATCGATAAAGATAATGAAGTAATTGTAGGTTTGCAAACTGATGCCCCACTTAAAAGAATTGTTAATCCATATGGTGGTATACGGATGGTTTATCAAGAACTTGATGCTTATGGATATAAATTAAATTCCGAAATCGATAAGTATTTTAATGCTTTTAGAAAAACTCATAATCAAGGAGTATTTGATGCCTATACAACGGAAATCAAAAAGGCAAGACATGTAGGATTACTTACAGGACTTCCTGATGCTTATGGCAGAGGTCGTATTATTGGGGATTATCGTAGAGTTGCTTTATATGGTATCGACTTTTTAATGGCAAAGAAAAAAGAAGACTTTGAAAATTTAACCGGGGAAATGACTGATGAATTAATTCGTTTAAGAGAAGATGTATCAATGCAATATAGAGCCTTAGATGAAATGAAAGCGATGGCTTTAAAATATGGCTTTGATATAAGTAAACCCGCAACTAATGCTTTTGAAGCAATTGAATGGACATACCTAGCATACCTTGCTGCTGTAAAAGAAAATAATGGTGCGGCAATGAGTCTAGGTAGAGTTGATGATTTCTTTGATATCTATATTAAAAGAGATATGGATGAAGGTATAATAACTGAAGCAGAAGCACAAGAATTAATCGATCAATTTGTTATTAAACTACGTTTAGTTAGACACCTACGTACTCCAGATTATGATGAATTATTCTCAGGTGACCCAACTTGGGTAACCTGTTCAATTGGTGGTGTAAGTGAAAAAGGTATGCCAATGGTTACTAAAACAAGTTATCGTATTATTCATACCCTTACTAATTTAGATCCAGCACCAGAACCTAACATGACAATTTTATGGAGTGAAAAATTGCCAGAAAATTTCAAAAAATATTGTGCTCGCATGAGTATTAAAACGGATGCTATCCAATATGAAAACGATGATATAATGCGTCCTATCTATGGGGATGATTATGCTATTGCTTGTTGTGTATCAGCAATGCGTGTTGGAAAAGATATGCAATTTTTTGGAGCTCGTTCCAACCTTGCTAAAGCACTACTTTATGCCATTAATGGTGGGGTTGATGAGGTTAAGGGTGATAAAGTCTTAGATGTTCCTGCGATAACTGATGAAGTACTTGATTATGAAACAGTTAAGAAAGCATACTTTAAAGTACTAGAAGAAGTAGCACGTATTTATGCTGGCGCTATGAATATCATTCACTACATGCATGATAAATATGCTTATGAAGCAGGTCAAATGGCACTTCATGATACCAATGTAAGACGTTTGATGGCTTATGGTGTTGCAGGTTTATCTGTTGTTGCTGATAGCTTGTCAGCCATAAAGTATGCTAAAGTAAAACCAATTCGTAATGAAGATGGTATAGCAATCGATTTTGAAATAGATGGCGAATTTCCTAAGTATGGAAACGATGATGACCGTGTAGATTCTATTGCACAAGAAGTAGTTCAAAAATTCTATGATGAACTTTGCAAACATAAACCATACCGTGATGCCGTTGTGACCTTATCAGTACTAACAATTACATCAAATGTAGTGTATGGCTCAAAAACTGGCGCTACTCCAGATGGTAGAAAAGCAGGTGTAGCATTCGCCCCAGGTGCTAATCCAATGCATGGTAGGGATGCGAGCGGGGCACTTGCTTCATTAAACTCAGTTTCCAAGATTAAATATAAAGATTGTTGTCAAGATGGTATATCTAATACTTTCTCAATCGTTCCAAATTCTTTAGGTAAAACTGAAGATGAAAGAGTAGAAAACTTAGTAAATGTATTAGATGGATATTTTTCTCAAGGAGCACACCACTTAAATGTTAATGTTTTAAATAGAGAAACTTTAATTGATGCCATGAATAATCCTGATAAATATCCACTTTTAACCATTAGAGTATCAGGTTATGCAGTAAGATTCAATCGTTTAACTAGAAAACAACAAGAAGAAGTAATTGCAAGGACTTTTCATGAAAAGTTATAAAAATTTAAGTGCTAGTGTTAATTCTATCGAATCATTTGGACTTGTTGATGGGCCTGGTATTAGAGTAGTCCTATTCTTTAATGGCTGTTCTCTTCGTTGTAAATTTTGTCATAACCCTGAAATGTTTAATATGCAAGAATCTAATACAACAGTTGAAGAGTTAGTGGAAAAAATAAAAAGATATAAGCCTTACTTTAAAAGAAATGGGGGAGTAACTTATTCAGGTGGTGAACCGTTATTACAAGCAGACTTTCTAATTGAGCTATCAAAAGCCTTAAAGAATGAAAATATTCATATTGCCTTAGATACTGCTGGTGTAGGTATTGGTAAATACGAAGAAATATTAAAATATGTAGATTTGGTAATACTTGATATAAAGCATTTAACCAAAACTGGCTATGAAAATCTTGTAAGTCACCCAATGGATGAATTTCTAAATTTTGTTGAAGTGTTAAAAAAAAATAACAAAGATATTTGGATTAGACAAGTAGTAGTTCCAGGTATTCATGATAATTCAGAATATATGAATATGCTAATTTGTTATCTAAAAACAATACCTAATATTAAAAGAATAGAGTTCTTACCATTTCATAAAATGGGAGATGAAAAATATATTAAGTTAGGTATACCTAATCCTCTAAAAGATGTAATGGCCATGGACCCCCAAAAATGTCAAGAATTATATGATAAATACATAAAACCAAACTTTGACTTATAAGTTTGGTTTTATATTTTAGTGAAACTTAAATTTTATTATCTATAAAATTTGAAACAAGAGTAACATTGTGATAAAATAGTAATTGTGATGAATTATGAAAAAAATTATGTTAGGTGAAGAAGCAAGTAAAGATATTACAACATTGTTAGAATGTATTATTTATAGCAATGCTACAAATCCAGATATTACTGGAATGTATTTAAAAGAATATGATTTTGAAAATAGTGGAAGACCAACAATTGAACTAGTTATGCTTTATAATGGTGCTAATTTTCCTATAGAATCAATTAATGAATTTTATGGATTAAATATTGAAGGAATACAAAAAAAACATGGAATTGAGATTAGGATTTCTGCAGTACCAGAAGAATTAGTCAGTTATTTTCCTGATTTAGATTTTCGCAGTATGGAATTTTTAGATATATTAATCCATTATGATAAATGTCGAGAATTTATGAACAGCAAAATAGTTTATGACCCAGAAGAAAAATATGATGGTTTGCAAGAACGACTAATAGAAGCTCATAATAAAAACACATTAAAATTGAATAATTTAATTGAGTTTGTTCCCCCAATAGAATTAAAAAGATTAAAATAAAAATGGTAAAACAAGTAAGATAATTGATAAAATAATATAAATTTTAGAATAAAATATTTCAAGGGGAGTCACACAATAATCAGGTTTATTAGGATCGATATAGATTTTAAAAACCTGTTTTATTTTGGGGTTAAATCCTGGTATTAAAAATCTCGTTTTATCACTAGCACTATATTCTTCATCCTTATAAGTATATTTATAATAATACACTCTAATATTTTTTTGATAAGTTGTTCTAAGAGTAGTATCACTGCATGTTGCATCAATTAATATTTTTCCTTTAGTCTTTCTTTTTATCATAATAAATTTATATATTAAAATAACTACAATTGAAAAACATATTACAAAAATAGTAGTTTGTTCATTACTCATATATTATCACCACTTTAAAGTTAGCATGAAAATTTTATTTTGTAAATACTTTTATTTAATTTGATTTTTTGATATTATGTTTATGGAGTGATTTTATGCGTTTAGAATTCAAATTAAAATATAAAGATCCTAACACTATGGCTCGTATTGGTGAAATTACTTATAACGGTAAGTCTTATGAAACCCCAATGTTTATGCCAGTTGGAACTAATGCAACAGTTAAAACATTATCTCCGGAAGAATTAAAGGAAATTGGTTCAGGAATAATTTTAGCTAATACTTATCACTTGTGGCTTCGTCCTGGTGAAGATATAGTGGCATCTGCTGGAGGATTACATAAATTTATGAATTATGATGGTCCAATACTAACAGATTCTGGAGGCTTTCAAGTTTTCTCATTAGCTAACCCCAAAGATATTACAGAAAGTGGTGTAAAATTTAAAAATCATTTAAATGGCGATGCACTACTACTTACACCCGAAAAATCAATTGAAATCCAAACAAAACTTGGTAGTGATATCATGATGAGTTTTGATGAATGTGTCAAGTGGCCAAGTACTCATGATTATATGGCTCTAAGTGTTGAAAGAACTTTACGCTGGGCCCGCCGTGGTAAAGATGTAAAACTTGATAATGACCAGTTGTTGTTTGGCATTGTGCAAGGTGGAGAATACGCTGACTTGCGTAAACATTGTGCTGAAGAACTCGTTAAAATGGACTTTGATGGTTATTCAATCGGTGGCACAAGCGTTGGAGAAGATAAAAAAACTATGTATAAAATGGTAGAATATTCAACACCGTACTTGCCGGAAGAAAAACTTCGTTATTTAATGGGAGTAGGTGATCCAATTGATTTAATTGAAAATGCCATGCGTGGTGTCGATATATTTGATTGTGTATCACCAACACGTCTTGCAAGACATGGACATGCCTACACTAAACATGGCAAAATAAATATTAAAAATAGTAAATATAAAACAGATTTTACAGCACTTGATGATTGTGATTGTTATGCTTGCAAAAACTACACTAAAGCCTATATAAGACATTTAATAGTGGCTAATGAAACCTTCGGAGCAAGGCTTTTATCGATTCATAATATTTATTTTTTACATCAACTAATGAAGCAAATTAGAGAAAATATAAGGAGTGGAAGTATTCAAAAATTTAGAGATGAATTTGTAAAAAATTACTATAATGATATGAATTATTTATCTAATAAAACTATGAACAAGGAAGGTAAATTATGAATAAAATATTTATCACTTTAACTGTTATATTTATAACTGCTCTAATTATTGGAGTTACTACCTATAAAGTATTAGATGAACACAACACTAAACTTACTGAAGTAGAAGAAAAATACATTATTGAGGCCGCCAAAAAATGTCTAAACGAAAAAGAATGTAGTGGAACCACTGTTACCCTGCAAACTCTATATGATCTAAATTATTTGGATTTCCAAGCAGATCCAGTAACAAAAGAATATTATAATCCTGATTCATTTGTGAAATATGAAGATGCTACTTACACATTTGTTAGTGTTCGCTAGCATCTTTTTTATTTATACCCATCATACTACCAGTAATGCCCGCCAGTATTAAAACAATATAATAAATTATAGTAGTAATACTAAAGAAATTTCTAGCAGTAAATAAATTAATAATAATTAATACCATAATAAATAATAAAGACATTTTTATTCCTGCAATATAACCTTTGCTAATGACTTTTTTGCCATTTTTAAATCCTAAAAAGAAAAACACTACCATATTAAATATAAATATCATTAAATTTGTAATAGTGGAATTTACCCCAATTAAATTAAGTAAACTACATATAAATGTAATAAGAACAATGAAAATGGCATAATATCCCAAAGTTTTAAGTAAATATTTCATTTGATCACCTAATAAATTGTATGTAGTGATTAAAATAATATGAATATTAACATAATATATATGGTGATATCATGGAACTTTTTACAGTCTTATTTAGAACTATTTTCTTTTACTTTTTTGTTCTCCTTGCTTATCGTATTATGGGTAAAAGAGAAATAGGTCAACTGGGAGTAATCGACTTAATTGTCTCAATTTTAATTGCAGAATTAGTAGCTATATCTATCGAAGAAACCGAAAATGCAATCTATTTAACAATAATCCCTATAGCTATGCTTGTAATACTCGAAGTAGCATTTGCTTATATTTCTATAAAATCAAGAAAATTTAGAATAATATTTGATGGAAAACCATCTTTAATTATTTGTAATGGTAAAATAAATTATAAAGAAATGGTTAAACAAAGATATTCCCTAGATGACTTACTTATTGGTTTAAGAACTCAAGGTATTAAAGACTTAGAAATGGTAGAATATGCCTTTTTAGAACCTAATGGAGAGTTATCCGTATTTAAATATAATATCTTTAAAATTAAAAGTAGTTATCCAATGCCATTAATATTAGATGGTATGCTCCAAAAAAGTTCTTTAAAACATATCAAAAAAAGTGAAGAATGGCTAATTGATGCCTTATGTGAAAAGAATTTAACAATAAAAGATGTGTTTTATGCCTTCTATAAACAAAATAAAATATATATAATTAAAAAAACAGATGTAAAGTAAATAAAAACAAAACCTCTTTAAAAAAGGTAGTAAATAGTTTATAATAATATTAAAGTAAAGTACTCGAGGTGAAACATGAAAAATAAAAGAGGTTTTGTTTTTGTTGAAACAATCATTACTGTTGTAGTTTTAACAACTTCTTTACTATATTTATATAATTCATATAGTTCAATTATAAATAGTGAAGAAGAAAGATTATACTATGATAACCCTGCATATATTTATAAAACAAATTATATAAGGGATTTCCTAGAAAGCAACAGTAATATTGATAGCATTAAAAATTTTGCTTTTGCTAATAGTTATATAGTTACTATCGGACCAGCATTCGATAATATGTTTACTCCAGAACAAACGGCATCTGGCATGGTAACTAGCTTAGAAAATATATTTAATAGTTTTAATATAAATCAAATGCTTTTATTAGATTCTAGTATGCTTAAAGAATGTACCAATTCCTCAAACGGCCCAGATCCATTAAAATGTGATATATCCACTGAAAACTTAAGTTATAGTTTAAATCAATATATTAAATCAATAAATGATACAACATATTCTTATTATTTAATAATTGAGTACTCAGAAACTAATGCTACAGAAAGTGGTCGTATATCTAAGTGTACTCCTGGCATTAACACTAATTGTAATACGTATTATGCCTCTTTAGGTTTGTAGGTGGCTTATGAATAATAAAGGTTTTATTTCTACAACAATCGTTTATTCCTTCTTCTTAGTATTTTTACTAATACTTTTATATATCGTTAGTGATTTAGTAAATAATCGTATTTTAATAAATGCTTTAGATGATGAAATAAAAAACGAAATTTCTGATGATAATTTTGGAAGATATCTAACAATCAACGCTGATGATTTAGGTCTTGTTAAACACGATTCAACTTTACCTAATGGTTCATTAGATAATTCACTTCGTTATGTTGGGTCAAATCCTAATAATTATATTTGTTTTGGTTCCGAAGTTAGCCCATGTCCAAGTGAAAATTTATATCGTATTATCGGAGTATTCAATAACCAACTCAAAATAATTAAAAATACCGCTTATGGTAGTAATAGAAATTTTGATTCTTTAAACTCTAATTATTATGTTAGTAGTGATATGCATGAATACTTAAATACAGTCTTCTTAAATAGTATACTATCTCCTTGGAATGAATTAATAGCTACCCATGTTTGGTATGTCGGAGGAATCGATAATACATTTACTAATAGTAATGTCTATGATATTTATACATATGAACTAGGCAGTGAAAAAAAAGCTAGTGTTTATATCAATGCTAAAATTGGTTTGATGCATATAAGTGATTATGGCTATGCCGCAAGTACTAATTATTATGCTTCAAATATTACAGGTGCTGCCAATTGGTTAAATAACAATCAATCTACTTGGTTTATGACAAGAAATAGTTCCAGCAATGACACCCAATATTATCTAACCAATACTGGTACTATAAATATTGTCAGTGTATCTTCTTCTAATCAAGTACGACCAACATTTTATTTAAATAGTAGTGTAAAAATTGCTGGTGGCACAGGGACATCTAGTGATCCCTACCGAATTGAGGTGTAAACATGTTAAATAATAAAGGTATGTCTTTAGTAGAAGTAATAATTAGTATTGCTCTTATTTCTGTAGTATTAGTATTTATGATTAAATTACTTATTGATGTTAATAATACCCAAACTAATAATGATTATGCTAAAGATAATCAAACTATTAGAACTGAAATACTTCGGGCAATTCACAATGACTTAAATACCAAAACATTGCGTAGCGTTGATGGAAGCAGTAGTACCTCTGATACATTAGTTATAAGATTCCAATTTACGGACAATACACATTCTCAAATAACTGCCACCGAAACCGAACTAACATACCGCAGCCCTACAAATAATATAAGGAGATGGAATATGGTAGATTGTACTTTGGATTATGGCGCTGCTGATGTATACTTGAGTAAAGAGACAAATATATATACTTTAACCATTGATATTGAAATTCACACTGTAAATGAAAGAAATGATCGGAATAACAATAATACTTTAGATGATATATTAATAAGTTATGTAGGTAACTCAAGTGACTTTACTCTTGATTCCTTAAATTGCTTGGGTTATGCATGTTAAAATAATGGCAATTATTGTTTGCATAACTCTTCCTTTAAAAAAATATTTATATTCTAAATTTGTTTCATCTAATATACATTTTACTTGCGTATGAATTGAAAATCCCCCGAAAGAAATAAACAGTATAGCAAGTATTTCTTTATTAAAAACATTAGCATTAATAAGACTATTTAATCCTTGGGTCATCTCTAAAATACCACGTAATACTATATTTAAATTTAATACATCACATATTACTAAATAAAATGTAATACAACCTAGAACCATTGTTGTTGTATTTATTGCTTTTTTTATAGAACTAGAAATATCTAGTTTTATTTTTTTACTTTCACAATTATTAGCATTAAGTTCATTTTTAAATATTATATAAATTATAATATTACTTAAATAATGAATAATCATCAGTTTTATTGTTAAAAAATTACTTTTAAATATTGTATTTAACATGGTATATAAAAATAAAGGATTAGCAAAATAAGTAAAAAGTAGTGTCTTATTAGCACACTTTTTATCCATTTTATTATTTTTATATAAATTACTTATTATTACTGCTGAAGTAGGACTTCCACTAAGTAAAGACATAATAAGTGCATAAATACTGGGATTTTTAAATAACTTTTCAAAATCTAAATTGATTAATATATCATTTAAAATAATCATTATAAATAAATAGGGAAATACCTTATATAGCCAAAGTTCTACCGCAGTTATCGTGCTATCTAAAACAACAGTATAATTTTTAAATATTAAAAAAATTAGTATAAGTATTGTCAAATAGATTAATTTTCTTTTCATATCCCAGTCCTTTTTTGCTATAATTAAATAAGGTGATTTAATTGTTTAATAAAATATATTCACATATCAAAAGTTTTTTCGTTGAAAATTATAAATTTTTAATTATCTGGGCAATCATAATATTTTTGTTTTTTTATGAACTTCCCTTTGTAATATATACCCCTGGTGGTGTAGTAAATCTAGAAGAGCGTATTGAAGTAAGTGATGGATATGCATCGGAAGGTTCACTAAACATGAGTTATGTTTCTTTAGTTAAGGGAACTCTACCAATGATTTTACTTTCTTACATTATTCCCAATTGGGATTTAGTTAAAAGTAGTGAAATAACTTCTGATGATGGATCTATTGATGAGTTACTTGAACTTGAAAAACTATATATGCAATCATCTATTGATAATGCAACAATTCTAGCTTATAAAACCGCTGGTAAAAAAGTCGATATAACTAGAGAAGTTAACAATATAGTATATATTGCTGATGAAGCAGATACTGACTTAGAAATATATGATGAATTACTAACTGCCGATGGAAAAAGTATATCAACAGTTGAAAATTTAAGAGAAATAGTTGAAAGCAAAAGTGCGGGGGATACTATTTCCTTTACTGTAAGTAGAAATGGTAAAGAAAAAAAGTGTAGCGCTGTAATTTATGATACAGAAGATGGCTTAAAAGTAGGAATTTCTTTCCTAACTACTTACGAATATGATACTAATCCAGAAATTACTGTAGAAACCAAATCAAGTGAATCTGGTTCAAGTGGAGGACTTATGTTAACACTTGCCATATATAATGCCTTAATACCTGAAGATATCACAAAGGGACGAACTGTAGTAGGTACTGGTACAATTTCCCTTGATGGAACCGTCGGAGCAATTGATGGAGTTAAATACAAAATTTTAGGGGCCATCAAGAACGATGCTGATATCTTCCTTTGCCCAATGGAAAACTATGATGAAGCTATAGAGGTAAAAGAAGAATTTGATCTAGATATTGAAATACACGGTGTAGCAAATTTTGATGAAGCCCTGAGGTATTTAGAAAATTAATCAAATAATTAAGTTTATTTGATTTTTTTGTGAAAATTGAAATAAAAAAAAGGAAATTGGCAATTTTGAGACAATAATATAGTGAAAGGAGGTTAGTATTTAAAAAAACAATAATGAAGGGAGGTTTTGTTTTGAATATACTAAATAAAAAATTAGTAGTTTTAGGAATATTATTGTTTTTAAGCATTTTAGTTATTAGCGTAAGCATTTATACTGTATACACAGTAAACGAAAGTAATAATTCATCTCTTGAATTTCAAGATACCATACCAAGCGTTGAAATTGATGAAGAAATTAAAGAAGAGGAACCCAGTATTTACGTCGAAGTGAAAGGAGCAGTAAATAGTCCTGGCGTATATGAAATGGAAGAGGGACAGATTGTCAATGACGCTATTACTAAAGCCGGTGGCTTTTTAGAATCGGCTTACACCGATATTATAAATTTAAGTAAAAAAATCTCTGATGAATTAGTAATCTATGTTTATACTAAGAAAGAATATGAAAAAAGTGATTCTACAAAAGAAAAAGTAAATGATGATTCATATTTAATTGATAATGCTATTAAAAATAAGGTAAGCATTATTACAGGTAATGAAGATACTGGGGGAAATGATACCAGCTCCTCTTTAGTAAATATTAATATAGCATCAATTGCTGAACTTACAACACTACCAGGTATTGGGGAAGCTAAAGCTCAAAAGATTATTACCTATCGGGAAGAAAATGGCTATTTTAAAACTATTGAAGAGTTAAAAAATGTCAGTGGTATCGGAGATGCAACGTTTGAACAACTTAAAACTCTTATTACGGTATAATTATATTTTTATAGTGTTATTTTTACTAGCAATAATTTATGTATTTATATTTACTATCATAATTAAATATGAATCTCACTATACTGGTAGTGAAAGAGAACTTAAGGGCATTATTAAAGAATATAGTATTAATGGTAGTAAATTACAAATGACTATCAAAGCTAACGAAGATATTATTGCAACCTATTATATTAGTAGTGAAGAAGAAAAAAGTGAACTTTTAAAAACAGTAGGAATAGGTAAAAGTATTTACTTGAGTGGAAGTATGAATTCACCAAGTAATAATACCATACCTAATAATTTTAATTATAAAAAGTATCTTTATAATCAAAAAATATTTTATTTATTTGATGTAACTAATCTAGAAATAAATAATGATAGTAATCTATTTGATAAGATTAAAGACTACTTATATAAAAGAGCATACAATCTTGATAATAGTGCTTATCTTTTAGTTTTAGTCCTGGGAGATAAATCTCTAATTAGTAGTGATACATATAATAATTATCAAACTAATGGCACCAGTCATCTTCTTGCTATATCTGGTTCTCATATAACAGTTTTATTATCTATTTTTTCTCTTATTTTAAAGAAGGTCAGAGCTATTCCCAAATTGTTAATTTTAAGTTCTATCCTTCTTTTCTTTGCCTTTATAACAAACTTTCAAGCAGCAGTAATGCGAGCAATTATCTTTTTTATTTTGAGTAGCATTAATAAAATAGGAAAATTCAATTATAATAATATACATATTCTTTTCTTTACTGCTTTTATTTTAATTTTAATTAATCCTTTTATCGTTTATGATTTAGGTTTTATCTATTCATTTACAGTTTGTGGTGGTATTATTTATTATTCCGATAAAATAACAGGTAATTATATAACCCAATTATTTAAGATAAGCTTAATATCATTTCTTTTTAGTTTACCAATTAGTGCATATATAAATTACGAAGTTAATATAGCATCTATTTTTGTTAATATGATTTTTGTTCCATGGATATCCATAATAGTATTTCCATTTTCCATCATTACATTTATATTTCCTATATTTAATACTATACTAAGTTACATGTTATCTATAACTGATTTTCTTAATAATTTATTCGTTAAATATAGCTTATTTATTAATTTACCTAAAACTTCTATTATAGTTATTATTATTTTATTTTTATTTCTAATTTTACTTAAAACTAATAAAAAGTATATTATTTTATTTCTTACAACAATATTTTTAATTAAAATTACCCCCAAACTTGATAGTAACTATTATGTTTATTTTCTAGATATTAATCAAGGTGATAATATAGTTTTAATTACACCACACCAAAAAGAAGCAGTAATGATTGATACCGGTGGCAAAATAACTTATGAAGTAGAAGAATGGAAGAAAAGTAACAAAAGTTATAATTTGAGTGATAACCCGATTAAGTTTTTAAAAAGTATCGGAATAACTAAATTAGATTATTTAATTCTTACCCATGGTGATAACGATCATTCCGGAGAAGCAATTAACATTTTAGATAAAATGAATGTTGAAAGTGTCGTATTAAATAACGATTCTTTTAACGATTTAGAAAAGTCTATAATATCTTCGTTAGATAAATTAAAAATTAATTATTATCAAAATATAGAATCAATCAGTATATCTAATACCAAAGTTTATTTCCTAAATAATTCCCTATATGATAACGAAAATGACAACTCAATAGTTACCTACACTAATTTTGGAGGAATGAATTTCCTTTTTATGGGAGATGCTAGCACCAAAGTAGAAGAGGATTTATTAAAAAAGTATAATCTAAAAAATGTTGATGTCTTAAAAGTAGGACATCACGGAAGTAAAACAAGTTCGTCTTGGACATTTGTTAACGAATTACACCCTATTTATTCAATTATTTCTGTTGGCAAAAACAATAGATATGGGCATCCCAATACAGAAGTGCTTGATATACTTAAAAACACAAATATTTATAGAACGGATGAAGATGGAACCATAGTATTTAAAATTAAGAATAATAAATTTAATATAGATACATTTGCACCATAGAAAGGAGATTTATGAATTATTATAACGAGATAAAAAATGAATTAATAAACAATGAAATAACTAAAAGAGTAAAAGATTATAGCAAAAACAAAAGTGATTTAACTACATATTATAATGTCGGTAAATTACTAAGTGAAGCCGGTAAACATTATGGCGAAGGTATTATTAAAGAATATTCTAAAAGATTAATTAGTGAGCTAGGTTTAAGATACACAATAAGAACATTATTTAGATTTAGACAATTTTATTTATTATTTAGCAGTGAAAAAGTGTCGACACTGTCGACACAATTGACTTGGAGTCATTATAGCGAGTTATTATCTATAGATAATATTGATGAAATTAATTATTATATAAAAATAAGCATTGAACAAAATTTATCGGTAAGACAACTACGTGAAAAAATCAAAAATAAAGAA
>CALVKN010000033.1 GCA_944332715.1 uncultured Bacilli bacterium | reverse complement strand
TTTTTAAGTAAAAAGTCTTATTTTTAAGTCTTTTTTCATTAACTTTCTACATAACTAAAGTTTCTACATAAAGATGATTATGTAGAATTCTACATAATTGTCTTATAGAAAATTGTATTTTTTAAAATAAAACTAGTTGACACTTATTTTTAGATTATTCATAAATTATTAATGAAAGTACATGAAAGGGTGAAAGTTTATGAATAATCAAAATTCAAACAGCAATGGAAATTGCATTAATGAAATACTATGTGTCATTTTAGTATTACAAGAAAATGCATGTCCAGATAACTGTTTACAAACTTGCGATAGACCAGTGCTTGGTGGAGGAACTAATTGTATAGTATGTAACACTAGACCAGTAATGCTTTATACTTGTTGTGGAAATGGAGTGCCTTGGAGCATGCCAATTACTAAGGATTCAACAATAAGTTGTGCTGGTTCTGATGTTAGCACTACATGTTCAAATGTCTTTAGAGTAGAAAAAATTGAAGGAAACTGCTGTACATTTAGAGTTCTTGCTGATAACACTGATTCAACAAGTTTATATCCATATGTTGCAACTAATGTCTTCTTCACAATGGATTGCAGTTGCTTGTGTAGTATTAGATGCCTATCAGACACATTTGTAGATTGTGTTTGTTAAATAGTAAAAGCCACAGTTAGTGGTTTTTATTTTTACCTTTTTTTGATATAATCTAATCAGTGATATATATGGAAAAATTTATTTATTATGGAATTATTTTTGATATCTATCAAAGTCTACTTAATAATAGTAGTATTGAAATATTTAAATTATATTATGAAGAAAACTTAACATTACAAGAAATTGCTGATAATCTAAGTGTCTCTAAAAGTTACATTGGAAAAGTTATTAAAGATACTGAAAAAAAACTAGATGAGTTTGAAAGTAATTTGCAAATATATGAAAATAAAAAGGCATTAGAAAACTTATTAGAAATAAATGAATTAGAAAAATTAAAAAGAGCAATAAAAAAAATAATAAATAATTAAATTATATATAGCAAGTAATAAAAAAAATTAAAAGTCATAATAATTAGTAGGTGAAGTTAAGTGAAGAAATTTTTACTAATTGTTATGGCTTTTTGCATTTTTGTATCATCTGCAAAAGCTGAAGAAGATTTTGCACCAGGTGCTAAAAGTGCAATCCTAATGGACTTTGCAACAGGGAAAGTTTTGTATGAAAAAAATGCTGATGAAGCTTTAGCTCCAGCATCGATGACTAAAATTGCTAGTATGCTTATTATTATGGAAGCAATTGATAATGGATCTCTTAGTTTAGATGATGATGTAACTATCAGTGAAGATGCCGCAAGTATGGGAGGCTCTCAAGTTTTCCTAGAAGCAGGTGAGGTTTACAAAGTTCATGATTTGCTTAAAGGAGTGGCTATCGCATCAGGTAACGATGCAGTTTATGCGTTGGCTGAAAAAGTTGCGGGTTCCCATGCCGCATTTGTAGAAATGATGAATAATCGTGCCAAAAAACTTGGAGCAATAAACACTAATTTTGTTAATGCCCATGGACTTGATGCTGAAGGTCACTATTCAACTGCTAGAGATATGGCTATTCTGGCTAGAGAGTTATTAAAACACGAAAAAATTCTTGAATACACGAGCATTTATGAAGAATACTTAGAAAAAAATGATGGAACTAAAACATGGTTAGTTAATACTAATAAATTAGTTAGGTTCTATGATGGTGTAGATGGTCTTAAAACAGGATATACAACAACTGCAGGATATTGCCTAACTGCAACAGCGAGCAAAGATAATTTCAGGCTTATCTCTGTAGTAATGGGAGAAGAAACTAGCGAATCTAGAAGTAGTGATACAGTAAAATTACTCAACTATGGTTTTAATACTTATAAAATAAATACCATTAAAACAACTGATGAAATTCTAGGTAAAGTGCGAGTTGAAGGTGGAAAAAGTGATTATGCTAACATTGTTCTTTTGGAAAATGCAACAGAACTATTAAAAACAACTGATAAAGTAGAAGATTATAAATTTAATTTAAAAGTTGATAAAATTAAAGCCCCAGTAAATCCTGGTGATATCGTGGGAAGTGCTGAAATTATTGATAGTGAAGGTAATATCATTGATGAGGTTGATGTAACAGTAGATACTAAGATAAAAAAAGCTAACTTACTAGATTATTTACTTCGTAATATTAAAGTAGTAGCATCAGGTAAATCGATACTTAAGCAAAATTAGCAAGAATCTGCTATAATATAAGCAGAGGTGAGGCATGAAAAAAGTTATTTTAATTATTGTGGGTCTAGTGTTATTAGGAATAATTGTAATGTTATCGATTAGATTAGCAATTATTAATAATGAAGTATCTAATCTAAATAAAGATCAAACTGAATTAACTGGGGCTGTTCTTTACGATTTAAGTAATACTCCAGATGGGTATGGCTATGATATAAAAATATGGATTCCTAGAGATGTTTTATATGTTAAAACTTGCTGCAGTTATGCTACTACTTTTGCTTCCTTAAAAAGTGTTGAAGTTCTAGAGCAAGAAATAAAACAAATAATGGATGAACATTATGAAGTTGTTGATGGTGGTTATTATGATGCCGAAAATGATTCTAAAATATTTGATTACACCATAGAAGAGGGCAATATCATGAATTATATAATATATACATATTAAGGAGTAATTATGGATTATTTTAAAATAGCAATTATAGGTAGTAATGGTAATATTGATGCTTTAGGTAGTGATACTGAAGAATTACATTCTATATGTTTACTTGATTATGCTAATAAAAATTATGATAACAAAATATTTAAACAATTAAATTTTCGTCATCGACCTGAAGTAATAAGTTACTTTTTAGTAAGTTTATATAACGATATAATTTTTCTTAATACTACTAAAGATGTAAAAAAATATGGCTATATGGGAATCTTAATGCTTCCTGATGCATTAAATGATACTCAAAGAAATGCTTTAAATAAATTTTTAGATAAAATAGAAAATTTTAGTATTTGCTTAGCAACTAATCTTTATTTAGAGGATGGCTTATTGCAAGCAAGTGAGTCATATAGTGTATCAGATGAAAGCCCGAGGTCTTTGGTTGATAGATATTTTGGATCACGAAGTATGTAAAAAATTTGTCAAATACACTCTAAACTGTGTTAAGTAGGTTGTCTAAATTTGATAATTAGTTTAAAATAAAAACCCATGTGGGGTGATAAAATGGGAAAAATTACAGATATTTACAAACAAAAGGCAACTATCCATGAACTTAAACAGGATATTTTTAAATATGAAAGTGATATTAGATGTTTAGAAAATAAAAGAAAATCATATAAAAAGTGGGCTTGTTTACCACCAGTAATAATTGTTGGTTTAATAGCCATAAGCACTTTAATGTTTAAAGCAGCAACTGGCTTTGCAGACTGGGCAACCTTGGCAACTATTCTAGAGCCATCATTACCTTTCTTAGGAGCCTCTTTAGTAGTAAGCTCTGCTTTTCCTCTTTATTATGGTGTTGGATGCCACAATATTGGAAAAGAAATATCTAAAAAACAAAGTAAAAAAGAATATTTAGAAGAATGTCTAAGTTTAAATGAAGAATTGTTAGAAATTTTAGAAAACAGAGAAGATTTAACACCTCAAAAAAGTGATAGTGTTAAGTCACGCATGGATATTATAAAAATATTTTGTTCCAATGAAAAAGACATGTTATTAGAATTATACAATCAAGGAAAAATTAGTGAATGTGAAAGATTAGGTTTTTCCGTTGATGAAATTATTTTTATAAGAAATTATTTAGAAGATTTAATTAAGTTAGAACAAAATGAAGATAGAAGAGTAGCAACTAATAACCAAAGTGCCTCTTTAAAACGTACCAATCCTAAATTAAAGCAATAAAGAACTAATTTTAGTTCTTTTTCTTCTACTTAAATGTTATAATATATTTGATTGTGAGGTGGATTAAATGGAAAATATTACATTACTTCCTGCAGATAGATATGTTATATTTAATAGAACTATCTTAACAGATTTTGATAAAAATGTTTTAATTACCTTTTATGAACCAATTGTTGGACACCTTGCTATAAGTCTTTACCTAACACTTTGGAATGACTTAGATGGGATAAATCAAGTATCAAGAGAATTAAATCACCATCATTTAATGAGTATTTTAAAATGCCCTTTACAAGTTATAAAAGAAGCAAGAGAATCTATCGAAGCAGCAGGATTATTAAAAACTTACTATAAAAGTGGGGATGTTAATAGTTATATTTATGAGCTTTTCTCTCCCCTTACACCAGGGGAATTTTTAAATCATCCGATATTAAATGTTGTTTTATATAATAATATTGGAGCAACAGAATATGAGTATTTGAAAAAAAGATATCAAAAACTAAAAATTGATACTAAAGACTACTTGGATATAACCAAAAAATTAGATGAAGTCTATAAAGCTGAGACTGATATTCCTACCTTCGAAGGCCTAGAGCGAACTATATCTGATATAGAGTGTAGTGATAAAGTAGACTTTGACTTAATTATTTCTTCAATTCCTAAAGGTATAGTTAATGAACGAGCCTTCAATAAAAAAACTAGAGAACTTATTAACGAGTTAGCATTCATTTATAAAATAGATTCTCTAAAAATGATGGAACTTATTCGTAGTGTTTTAAATGAATATGGAATGATTGATAAAAATGCTTTAAGACAAGAAGCGAGAAAAATGTATCAATTTAATAATGGAGCCCTACCAACTCTTATTTATCGCAGTCAACCAGAATATTTAAAAACACCTGCTGGCGATAATTCTATGCGCGGTAAAATTATTAGACTTTTTGAAAGCATCAATCCTGTAGATTTCCTAAGGAATAAATACAAGGGAGTAAAACCTACAACTGCTGATATTAAAATAATTGAAATGCTTATAATTGATTTAGAAATGCCACCAGCAGTAGTAAATGTTTTACTTGATTATGTCCTAAGAAAAAATAACAATAGATTATCACGGGCATACATCGAAACTATCGCTGGACAGTGGAAGAGAGCAGGACTAAAAAATGCTAGCGAAGCCATGGAATTTGCGGAAAAGGAAAATGCTAAATTCAACAAAAAGATAGCATCAAATAAAAAAGAAATTAAAGATCCAGTATGGCTTAATAAAGACAATCAAAAAGAAGATTTAACCGAAGAAGAACAAAAAGAAATAGAAAATTTATTTAAGGAGTTTAAGTAATGGAACCAATAAAGATGACTTTAAGTGAAAAAGTAAAAAAAGCCTTAGAACATGACTTAGAAGTATCGATGCAAGATAAAGACTTTGCATCTTTAGTTAAAAGATTAAAAATAAGTAAAGACTTAGCTATGAAAAACAATTCTAGTCTTGAAGATACTTGTGCAGAACTCAAAAATTGTAGTAATTGTCAAGGACTATTTATGTGCAAAAATAAACTAAGTGGTCATGTTTTATATCCTAGCGTTGATGAGGATTCAATTAAATTTATTTATACTCCATGCAAATATCAAAAGAAACAAGACAAAGCTCTTCAAGAGAAAAATGATTCTTTAAATGAACTTAAAAATGCTCGGATGAAAGATATCGATACATCTGATAAAAATAGATTAAAATTAGTAAAATGGCTAAAAGAATTCTATGATAATTATGAAAAAGTAAATGCTTTGAAAGGCCTTTATTTACATGGTTCTTTTGGAAGTGGAAAAACTTATCTTATTGCAGCCTTACTAAATGAACTAGAAACTAAGAAAAAAGCTATTACAGAAATAGTATATGTTCCTGAACTTTTACGTAATATGAAAGAAGATTTTAGTTTAATTGAAGATAAAATGCGTTATTTACAAAATGTGGATATCTTGCTTTTAGATGATATCGGAGCAGAAAATGTAACTCCTTGGGGTAGAGATGAAATTTTGGGAACGATACTACAATATCGAATGAATAATAAACTTACAACCTTTTTTACCTCAAATTATACTATTGAAGAACTAGAAGCCCATTTAGCAGTAACTAAAAATGCTGAAGATAAGGTAAAAGCCAAAAGAATTATTGAACGAATTAAACAACTTACTGAAGACATCGAATTAATTAGTATAAATCGTCGTAATTAATATGGCGATTTTTGTCTACTTAAAATTAATTTAGTATCTTCCTTAATTTGATAAATTGTGGTATTATTTTAATATAAGGGTGTGATAAAATGGAACTAAAACCATTGCTAGAAGAAAAAGAGGAAAAAATAGTTTTTGCCGAGGATAACAAATTAACTGTAACAAAAAAGGGAAAAAATAATAAAGAAAAAAATGGGTTTGCTAAAAGTTTACTTAATAAATCTGTTATCATAACTGTTATTCTAACATTCGGCGTAGTTTACTTTTTTGGAAGAACTCTTTATGGCTTTTATTTAGGATTTGAATATTTTGACTTAAGATATGCGAGTTCTACTCCAACTCCAGTTGCAAATTCTAATACAACTGATGAAGATACTACTAATAATGATGACATTTTAGAAGAAGTACCTCTAAGTTCTGCTATCTTAAATAATACCTATAACAAAATAAATCTAAGTAATTGTGATAATTTATTAAGCCGTTTTTATGCTAATGGTCTAACTGTAAATGATTTAACAAATGAAGAAAAATTAGGATTAGTCATAAATAGTTTGAAATTAGTAACTGATACTGGTGTTTATTCTTTAAGTTCCGGAGAACTAAATAATGCTTTTATTAATTTGTTTAATGATTCTTCTTTAATCAATAGTTTTCAAGTCGCAGGTATTTCTAATTATGGAACTTATTCTGTTAATTATGATGCTACTGCTGATATGTTTATCATAAGTGGTTTAAATAATAATACTTGTGCTAATAACTTTTTAGTAAAAAATATAACTAGAGCAACAAGTGATAATGAAAATCTTTATATTTATGAATCATTTGGTTATTTCAAATATATAAATGATAATAATTACGAAGTTTATGATAGTCCCTTAGAAAGTAATTTACTTACAACTTATACGGATGTTGATGGAACAAGAAATTTTACTAATAATGATTTCTTAGCCACTTATATGTGGACATATAAAAAGGGTAGTGATAACAATTACTATTTTGTATCAATTACCCATTTGTAATATTTAATATTTGATTAAATAATAGTTTAGTTTGATTGTTTAGGTAGATAGTTTTATAAATACTATCTATTTTTTTTACTTTAGCTTTAGTTTTAAGTAAAAATCCTTCTTTATAATAAGTTATTAATATTATATTTTGACAATAATATGCTTCGATTATTTTTTCTTCTAATACTTTTTGTTCTTCTTCGGAAATATTTGGCTTATTTATTTTTCTTTTTTCAAAAACAAGAGAATTAACAATACTTTGCCCATTCATTAAAGAGTTAAATGGAGCCCATTTAATCATGCCTCGATCTTTATTCATGATGTCCTCCAATTTTGGTATTTCGTTCAATTGCAGTAGAATCAGGAAGTAGATTCGATGCTTTAATTAAACTGTTTTTTCCGAATTTTCCTTTTATTTCATCAATTGCCTCATTCATTTTTTCTTCTTTTTGAATATTAGAATATTCTTCAAATAAATTAAGTTGGACCCCAGTTTTATTAGTTAACCCTCCACAAGAAATACTAACCTTTCTAATCGGTGCAAAATCATAATATCTATCAAAAATAATATTACAATATTTTGTTATTTCTTTTGCTGAATCGCTCGGAGCATCTAGTTTTAAACTGTGATAAAAACCATTATTGATTTCTTTGGAATAACTTATTCCAAAACCAATTACGGTAGTTTGTTTATTATTTTCTCTCAAACGAGCAGCAAGCATCTCTGCCATTTCTGATATAATAATTCGAATATTTTCTTCATTATAATCTTTAAATAAAACTTGGGAATGACTATAAGATTTATCTTTTGCTTGCACCTTAAAATCAGCAATTCTACTTAAATCAATACCATTAGCATGATTCCATAATTCTTCACCCATAATTCCAAATTTATCTTTTAATTTATTAACATCATATTTAGCTAAATCTCCAACGCTATAAATACCTAAGTTGTTTAACTTCTTTTCCATTCGTGACCCAATTCCCCACATTTTAGAAAGGGGAGTAATACTCCATAATTTACTTTCAATATCATCATAAGTCCATTTAGCAATACCGTTTTTATATTTTTTAGCTTCCGTATCCATTGCAACTTTGGCAAGAAGCAGGTTAGGTCCAATTCCACAAGTTGCTGTTAAACCAGTTTGAGTTTCAATCTTTTTTAATATTTCTTCCGCTAGTTCATAATCACTTTTTTTATAAAGTTTTAAATAATCAGTTACATCTAAGAAACATTCATCAATTGAATAAACGTGCAAATCTTCTTTAGCAACATAATCTAAATATATTCCAACAACTTCTTTACTTTTGGCAATATAAAGTTTCATCCTAGGGGGTACAATCCTATATTTAATATTTTTAGGTATATCATAAAGCCTTGTTCTAGAACCAACTCCTTGCTTTTTTAAATAGGGAGTAACTGCTAGTGTTATCGCACCATTTCCTTGCTTAGGGTTAGCAACTACAATCGGTACCTTAAATGGATCAAGTCCCCGGTCAATACATTCGCAAGAGGCAAAAAAACTTTTTAAATCAATACATAAAATATTTCTTTTTTGATTATAATTTTCCATAATTTTCCACCGAACCTTTGTTCAATATAATTATAAAACAAAGATCTCTATATAGCAATTCCTATTTTTGGAAAAAGTTTAACTTTTAAACTAATAAATAAGTTGTAACATAGATATCCGGATTTGTTGTATATTCAATTATAAAATGATTATTTTTTTTAACAACTAATATACCAATTGTTTTATTGTGATTATTTTCTTTTAAACTTTTATCCACATAAGCTACGTAAAACTATAGTTGCCCGATGTCTTGAGGTTTTAAAGGTCTTGTTTTAACTGTCGTATGTATAAAATTTTTGTTTTAAAAAGTAATTATAAAGGTTTTTTTCAAAAATTATTAAATATATGTTATACTTATTTTATAAGAATAGGGTGATATTTATGTTTGGAAAAGTATTAAAACTTGATAATAATGAGGTGACTCTTGAAAATTTAAGTCGTAGAGCTATATCTAATTTGATGAACTGCCATATTGTTTTTGAAGATGAAACAAGAAGAATTATTGGTGAAGTAATATATGTTGATGAAGAGATAGTTAGAGTTTTACTTGTTGGAGAGATTGTAAATAATGTCTTTATATCTGGTATAATTAAAAAACCAAGTGGTATAACTAATGTTAGAATAATAACAATGCCTGAACTAGAACTTATTTTTGGTCAAAATGAACTTAGCAAAGATAATTTGTTTTTAGGTAAGTCTGCAATATACAATAACTTAAATATATCTGTTCCTTTAAATAGTTTTTTTGCAAATCATAGTGCAGTTATTGGTAATACTGGTAGTGGTAAGTCTTGTGGTATGACTAGAATTTTACAAAACTTATTTTTAGCTAATCCCGTTAAACCAGTTAATGCTCACATTATTTTATTTGATGCATATGGCGAATATGTTAATGCCTTTAATGGCTTAAATGAAAATGGTTTAGGTTGTGTAAATTACACTACCAAAAGAGGTAAAGAAGGGGAAAGACAGCTGTCATTTCCGGCATATTTTTTAGATGTTGATGACCTAGCCATTCTTTTACAAGTTCAAAGTAGTGAACAAATACCGGTTTTATCTAAAGCATTAAAGTTAGTTACAATATTTAAAAGTGAAGATCCATTAATGAAAGAATATAAAAATGATATTATTGCTAGTTGTCTTTTAGATATTCTTACAAGTGGACGTTCTTCAAGTCACATAAGAGATCAAATAATTGCAGTATTATCACACTATAATACAGAAACTCTAAATCTTGATGCTATCATTCATCAACCTGGTTATGATAGAACATTTAGACAGTGTCTACTTATTGATGACCAAGGAAAAATGAATGCCATTTTTGAAGTAGTGAAGTTTTTACAACAATTTGAAAGTGTAAACTTAGAAAAAGTAGATGTTGCAAGTGATTTTGCTTACACTTTAGATGATTTATATTACGCTTTAGAATTTGCTCTTATAAGTGAAGGATCAATAAATAGTGAAGATGTTTATAAACAAAATAATGTCTTAAAAACTAGATTACAATCGATTATTAATAGTAATGAAAAAGAAATATTTGAGTTTACGCATTATGTATCTAAACAAGAATTTATTAAAGAAATGTTTAATGGTACTCAACTTGTTAACATAAATCTAAGTTTTTTAGATGATAGATTCGCTAAAGTAATGACTAAACTTTATAGTAAACTTTTATTTAACTATACAACAACACTTGAACCCCGTGGTAAATTTTCTGTTAATATAATTCTAGAAGAAGCCCATCGTTATGTTCAAAACGATAACGATATAAATGTAATAGGGTATAATATATTTGATAGAATTACTAAAGAAGGTAGAAAGTATGGTACTCTTTTAGCATTTATTACGCAAAGACCAAGTGAATTATCTACAACTGCATTATCACAATGTGCTAATTATATAGTATTTAGGGTATTTCATCCCGAAGACTTAAATATTGTTAAAAGCATGAGTACAAATGTGGCAGAAGAAACTCTTGAACAAATTAAAGCATTAAACCCTGGAACGGCCTTTTGCTTTGGAACAGGATTTAAAATACCAACCCTTGTATTATTTGGACTCCCAAGTCCTCTTCCAGAAAGCACAAGTCTAAAAATTAACGAGTTGTGGTATTGAGGTTGCTATGACAGAGTTAAGTTTAAAATCAAGTGATTTACTTTATTTATCATGTGCTATTTCTGAGGTTGCTAACCCCAAAGCAGTAATTCAAATAATTCCAGGATTAAAAGAACATAAATCTAGATATTATGAATTAATAACAATTCTAAATGCTAACGGTTTTAATGTTTTTATAAGTGATGCCAGGGGTCATGGCAGAAGTATCAGCGGAGATTACCCTCTTGGTTATATCGATGATAATCAAAAACTTGTAAATGATGAAAATATTATAATTGACTTTTTACGAGCGAGATATCCAGGACTTCCTATATACTTGTTTGGAGATTCCCTAGGAAGTGACATCGCTTTGGGATTCATTCAAAAGTATGATGCAAAGATAAATAAACTTCTTTTAGTAAGCCCACTAAACCACAGTAAAAGTACCGATATGTGGATAACTACAGCAAGACTTACTTTAAAAATCCAAAGTGGTAAGAAAAGTAATTCATTATTGCAAAAAGCCCTTGGGGATATAAGTATAGAAAAATTAGTTAAAGATCCAAACGAAAGAGAAAGAATGAAAAATGATTCCCTAGTTAATTTTAATTATACTAATATGGGTATTGGTAACATGCTTCTTTTAAATAAAGATGTTGGTACACACATCAAATATCAGGGAACTAATAAAGATTTGCCAATAATGATTATGTTTGGGGCCCTAGATGAAATTTGTGGTGGTAGGGAAGGTATAAAAACTCTAATCCATCTACTTAATAGGGTAGGGTACATGCGTATTGGTAATTTAGAATATGCTAATATGATGCATAAAATATTATTCGAGACTGGGAAAAAGTTAGTATATAATGATATAGTTAAATTTTTTCTAAATTAATGTAATTTTTTGTAGTATACGAAAAGTATTAGTGATATAATTATTTTAGTTGGTATGGAGTTTGCGTATGATAAGTGTTGAAGTTTTAGAATTTTTGGAAGATAATGCTATTAGCATCAGTAAGTTTTTACAGGATAATTTTAGTATCGAAAGTTATGTTCCTAAATATAATCAGAAAAAGAAAAAATGGCGGATTAAACATAATGAAATTGCTGGATGGATAAATGTTATACCAGTTTCTATGAAATTTGCTCATCGTTATAAACATTTAGTTTTAACTGGTAAACTAGTTGTAGTTCAAGATGACTATGGTAAGTATTGTGTATACATTAATCCTAGAGTTATCAGAGAATCTTGTGAACTTGCTGAACTTCAAACACTACTTGGTGAACTTGAAGAAAATTTCGAGCCAGATGCAATTAGAATGGTTGAAGCGAGAAGACAAGTGTCTGAAAAAATCGAGGACATTGAAGAGAATATTCGTATTATCAAACATTTTAATGGCGAAGAGTCCCTTGATTATACTATGGGTATTATGAATATAATTCATGAAACAAATGGCCTAATTAGAGGACGAAGAAGGGTTGAAAAAGATTAAAAAGTGTGTTAATATATTTGCGTAAATCGTTGATGAAAGACACGATTATTAGTTGATTTTTTATAGAGAGTTAGTGTTTGGTGGAAACTAACAAATAGATTAATAATTACTACTTTCGAAGTGAGTTTAATAAACTCCGGAGTATTCCGTTATCAAAATTAAGTAAAAGTAGGGATGGTACCGTCATATTTGACTCCTTGGTAGCATCTCTTTTTTTTGAAAGGAAGGGTTATGGAAGAAAAAGATTTAAAATATGAAGAATTGCGTAAAAGACTAATGGATGCTCATATGCGCCTTGCTTTACTTGGAAGTAAAGAAGGTAATCCGCTATATGAAGAACAACTAGCCGCAGCAAAATTAGAACGTGCCAATATTCGGCGTGAGTTAGCTAAATACAAAGCTATGAAAAAAATAGAAGAAAAAGAAAGAGAGGAAATGAAAAGATGATAAATATTAAAGAAAATGAAAAATTAAGTGTCCTTAATCACAGTTGTGCTCACCTGCTTGCTCAAGCGGTAAAACATTTATATCCCCAAGCTAAGTTTTGGGTAGGTCCAGTTATTGATGAAGGATTTTATTATGATATCGATTTAGGTGATGATGTAATTAAAGAAGAAGATTTACCTAAAATTGAGAAAGAAATGAAAAAAATTGCTAAGGATGGCAAAAGAATCGTTAGACATGAACTTTCAAGAGAAGAGGCTTTGGAAAAATTTGCAGATGATCCATATAAAATTGATTTAATCAATAATATGGGTGATGATACAGTTATTTCTTGTTATACCCAAGGGGATTTCACTGACCTATGTCGTGGCCCTCATGTTGATACAGTAAAAGAACTTAAATATTTTAAGTTACTTAAAGTTAGTGGAGCATATTGGAAGGGCGATGCCAACAATAAAATGCTTCAAAGAATTTATGGTATTTGTTTTGAAACGGAAGATGATTTAAATGAACACCTAAATTTCTTAGAAGAAGCAAAAAAGAGAGATCATAAAAAGTTAGGTAAAGAACTAGAACTATTTATGCTAAGTGAATATGGCCCTGGTTTTCCATTCTTCTTACATAATGGGATGATCATACGTAATGAACTAGAAAATTTCTGGTATAAAGAACATACAAAAGAAGGATATGAATTTATTAAGACTCCAATAATGCTTAATAAAGATTTATGGGAATTATCAGGACACTGGTACAACTACCGGGAAAATATGTATACAAGTGAAATTGATGATAAAGTATTTGCAATTAAGCCAATGAATTGTCCGGGTGGCATGCTTGTTTATAAAAATTCATTACATTCTTATAAAGATTTACCACTTAGAATTGGAGAACTTGGTCAAGTGCATAGACATGAAGCAAGTGGAGCACTAAATGGTTTATTTAGAGTTAGAACATTTACCCAAGATGATGCCCACATATTTATGAGAGAAGACCAAATCGAGGAAGAAGTTATAAGACTTATTAACTTTATCGACCGAATTTATTCGGTATTTGGCCTAACTTATTCAATTGAATTATCTACAAGACCAGAAGAAAAATACATTGGTGATATTGCTATTTGGGATAGATCAGAAAAAGCTTTGCAAGATGCTTGCGAAAAATCTGGACACTCTTGTAAAATCAATCCAGGTGATGGAGCATTTTATGGCCCAAAACTAGATTTCCATATTAGAGACTCATTAGGTCGCGTTTGGCAATGTGGTACAATTCAACTTGATATGAACTTGCCAGAAAGATTTGATTTGACATATATTGATGCTGATGGTTCTAAGAAAAGACCAGTAATGCTTCACAGAGTTATTTATGGTTCTATTGAAAGATTTATTGGTATATTAATTGAACACTATGCTGGTGCTTTTCCACTATGGTTATCTCCAGTCCAAGTAAATATTATCCCAGTAAGTAATGAACATCAC
>CALVKN010000032.1 GCA_944332715.1 uncultured Bacilli bacterium | reverse complement strand
TTTTATCCAAGTGATGAAATAATAAAGGAGTATGGTGATGCATTAATGAAATATGGTTATGATGGTTTTATATATCCTTATACACATGAAGAAGAACAAAAAATGATACAAAATACTGAAAAACAACTAGCGTATGATGAAGGTGTTGATGCTGGAATTAAAGAAGGTATTGAACAAAATAAAATAGAGATGATAAAGAATTTTTATCATATAGGTACACCAATTGAAGATATTGCTAAAGCTAGTAATTTAAGTGTAGATGAAGTAAAGAAAATAATAGATAGTAATGACTAATGTAAAAACTGATAAATGTGTCAAGATATTTGATAGTTTATCAGTTTTTTGTAAAAAAGTTCAAAATATGGTCGTTTTTAGTGTATAATTATATTAAGGTGATTAAATTGAAAATTATTGTTTCTGCTGGAGGTACTGGTGGGCATATCTATCCGGCCTTAGCAATTATCAAAAAGTTTCAAGAATGTGAAAAAGATTTAGATGTTTTATATATAGGTACTCATGATAGGATGGAAAAAGATATTATTCCAAATATGGGTATAAAGTACGAAGCTATAGAGATATATGGTTTTAGTAAAACGAAGATTATTAGAGATTTTAAAAATTTATATTTGATTAATAAAGCTATAAAAAAGTGTGTTAATATAATGGAAGAGTTTAAACCAGATGTGGTTATTGGTGTTGGTGGGTATGTTACATATCCTGTTATTAAGGCTGCACATAAGTTAGGGATTAAAACTTTTATCCATGAACAAAATAGTATTGCTGGTAAAAGTAATATAACGCTTGCTAAATATGTTGATTTAGTTGGTGTATCTTTTAAGAATTCTAAGGACTATTTTAAAACTGCTAGAAAGGTAGTTTATACCGGAAACCCATGTGGAGAAAATGCTTTAAGTGTACCAAAGATTAGTAAGACTACATTAGGTTTTAGGGAAAGTGATAAATTAATAATAATTGTTGCGGGATCTTTAGGTAGTAGTGCATTTAATGATAAGTTTAAGGCATTCTTACAGATAGTTGGGGATGAGGCATATAAAATACTTTATGTAACTGGTAAAGCGTATTATGATGATTTTGTTAAAGATGTAAGTTTTCCTAAAAATGTAAAAGTAGTGCCATATTTTGATAATTTGGTGGGACTTATGAAAGATGCGTATCTAATTATAAGTAGGGCAGGAGCATCAACTATTAGTGAAATATTAGCATTAAAGTTACCTTCAATATTAATACCTAGTCCATATGTTGCTAATAATCATCAATATTATAATGCTTTAGATTTAGTTAATATGAAAGTTGCAGAATTAATAGAAGAGAAGAATCTTACTACGGATTTAATACAAGTATCAATTAATGAACTAGTAAATAATTCGGGTAAGTATGAGGAATTAAAAAAGAATTTAGACAAATTAAATACTAAGTCAGCATCTACAATTATATATGAGGAAATAAAAGGATTATTAAAATGAAAGTATTAGAGAGTGTTGATTTAAAAAAATATAATACTTATGGTATTGGGGGGATTGCTAAGTATTTAATTAGTCCAAGTAATGTAGATGATTTAGAATGTTTACTTAAATATTTAAATGAGCAAAATACTTTTTGGTATATTTTGGGTGGTGGCTCAAATGTGATTTTACCTGATGAAGATTTTGATGGCGTTATAATTCGTTTAGATAAGTTAGATGAGTTTTCTATTGATGGAGATATTATAACTGCAGGGGCTGGTATTTCTCTTGGAAAATTTGTTAAAAATATGCTTGATAATGGTTTTACTAATTATGGGGCTTTATCAGGAATACCAGGGCTACTTGGTGGAGCTATAATTGGTAATGCTGGTGCTTATGGTGTTAGTGTATTTGATTATCTAATAAGTGTTACCATAATGGATGATTTAGGTAATATAAGGGTATTAGAAAAGCCTGATATAAACTATGATTATCGGTATACAGAATTTAAGGGGGGAAAAAATATTATAGTTGCTGCAACATTTCAAGGCATTAGAGGAGATGTAGCAGAGGAATTAGAAAAAATAAGTGATAATATGGCAAAAAGAAGAAGTACACAACCGTTAGAATATAAAAATGCGGGATCAGTATTTAAAAATCCTCCGGGGGCCTCAGCAGGTTATTTGATTGAACACGCTGGCTTAAAAGGTATTAGTGTGGGAGGTGCTAAAGTATCAGAGAAACATGCTAATTTTATAATAAATTATAATAATGCAACAAGTAATGATATAAAGAAATTAATTGATATAATAAAAGGGGAAGTAAAAAAGAAATTTAATGAGGAGTTAGAATTAGAACAAGTAATAGTTAAATGGTGAAGAAATGGAAAAGAAAAGTGTAAAAAGAAGATTAAATAAAAAAGCTTTATTAGTTATTCTTTTAACATTATATTTAATTATAATGGCTTTTTATTATTGTTTTACTTTGCCAATTAAAAATATTGTAATTGAAGGTAATAGTCTAGTTAGTGATGCATCAATTATTGATGCTGCAGGGATAAAGAATTATCCAGAAATATTTAAAACTAGTAGTAGTAAGATAGTCAGTAATGTGAGTGCTCTAGATTTTATTGAGGATGTATCTGTAAAAAAGAGCTTATATGGAACTATTAGAATAACTGTTACAGAATCAAAGGTATTATTTTATAATATTTTAAATAGTAGTGTTGTTTTATCAAATAATGAAGAGGTTGTTATGGATAAACCAGATATTTTAGGTCTTCCCACTCTTGTTAATTATGTTCCTAGTGATATATATGAAGAACTAATTAAAAAAATGAGTGAAACAGGAGCAGATATAATAAGTCTTATTAGTGAGATAGAATATAGTCCAGATGTTAAAGATGATGTAACTATTAATGATAGTAGATTTATTTTACGAATGAATGATGGTAATTATGTATATATTGATTTAGTTAATTTTGAAAATTTAGAAAAATATAAATTAATTTATTCTAGTTTAGAAGAAAAAGGGGTACTACATTTAGATGGGGTATATGCCGGAAGTGATACGATTGTATTTACTTCTTTTGCAGCACTTGCAGCTCAAAATGAAACAGTAGAAGGTGAAGAAAATGAATTACCACAATAAGTTACTCGAAATAATTAATGAATTAGATGCTAGACCAAAACTTTTATTACATAGTTGTTGTGGACCTTGTTCAACAACTGTCCTTACTTTTTTAGTTAATTATTTTGATACAACAGTTTTATATTATAATCCTAATATAGAACCATTCGAAGAATATAAGCATAGAAAAAGTGAACAAATTAGATTTATAAAAGAATTTAATAATGAACATATAACTTTTTTGGATTGCGATTATCAAAATGAAGAATTTAGAAATAAAGTTAAAGGGCTTGAAGAAGAAAAAGAAGGGGGAGCTAGATGTGCTGTTTGTTTTAGATTGAGACTTGAAAAAACAGCAGAAATTGCGAAAAATGAAGGCTTTGAATACTTTGGGACAACTCTAACAGTAAGTCCTCATAAAAATAGTAAGATAATTAATGAAATTGGGGCTTTATTAGAAAGTATTTATGGTGTAAAATATTTATATAGTGATTTTAAGAAAAAAGATGGATATAAGAAAAGTATAGAATTAAGTAAAGAATATAGTTTGTATCGCCAAGATTATTGTGGCTGCTTATTTGGAAAGAGTGATTAGTGATGGAAGTATTAGAATATAGTGGTTTAATATTGTGGCTTATATATTTGTTTTTATTTATTAAAAGAGAAGTACGGAGAAAAAATAAATATTCTAAAGAATATACAAAAGAATTAATTATAAAAAAGCCATTTCATATAATGAGAATTGATTCTTTATTCTTTTTTATTGTTTATTATGTTTATACGGATTTTGCAGATTCTAGGGTTTTACCTTATTTATATTTAATTATAGTTATTACTAATATTGTTTATGTAAGTTATGATATTGCTGATAATTTGAAACCTTATAAAAGCAAAGATGGAAATGATTTAAAATATTATTCTGGTGTTATTGTTTTAGGTATTGTTGCTTTTATTTATATGATTATTAGTAAAGATTTATTTAATACATGTACATTAACATTAGGACTTAATTTATTAGTTCCGGCTTATGTTTGGATAATTAAAATAATTACTACAAAAACTTCTGGGGCTTGATTTTTCGTCTTAATAATGGTATTCTTAAATAGAAGAATATGAATGTAATGGGGAATAACGATGAATAAAAAATGGAAAAGAATTTTAATGACTATTTATATATTAGTGTTAGTTGTTATGCTAAGTACAGCGACATTTGCATATTTTAGTATAATACAAGTAACAACTGTTAAACCGGTGGTGCAAACAACAACTGCTGTAACTGATTGGTTGTCTTTTAATACTGGGGATGCAATAAATATTTATGCAACGGAAGAAAACTTTGGTCAAGGCATGGGGGATATAGTTGGTAGTAGTTATGGAAGTGTATTATTACGGGTAAGTAATGAAGGAACGGAAGCAACTTATAATTATAATATAACTTTAAATATCGAAGATAATAATTTTGTTTATACAACTGATACGTCAGATGCTGAACTATTATTAGTGGTACATGATCCAGAAGGTAATGAAGTTCGTGATATTCCTGGACTTCAATATGTAAGTGTTGTTAATGGTAATGGTGAAGAGTTACATGGCTTTGATGTAACTACTGCTACTGGTACTTATTATATTGCCAATAATTATGCAATTACATCAAATTTACAAGAACAACATATTTGGGATGTTGATTTAATACTTGTTAATTTAGGTAGTGATCAACAAGAAAATACAGATAAAAGTATTGATGCATATTTAGAAGTGTCAGCTGCACAATAGGGTGGTTTTATGGAAGAATTAGTTAAGAGAGTACAAAAAATGTTGGTTGATGAATACCGTTTGGAACATCCGGAATTTAGTGATTATTCTGATGAAGAAATTGCTTTGATAAATCCTGTAAGTGAGCCTGATATCATATCATATATTGCTTTAGAGAAAATGGGATTACAAAAAAGTATTAGGGATATTGATAAAATGATTGACAGTTTAAAAGAAGATATTCATTTATCACAAGAAAGAATTGATGATCCTAAAACTTTTAGTCAAGATAGGACTGAAGCCAGAAGAGATATGATTGATGATAACATGAGGATTGTTAGACTTGAAGATAAAAAGCAAAAATTATTAAAAAGAATAACAGAATTAGATAATTTAGACAGGCAAGATAATGAAAAAAGAAGTCGCTAGTTTTTTAAAATATTTGGAAGTTGAGTTAAACTTTTCAAGTAATACAGTAGTCAGTTATCGCCAAGATTTAACTGACTTTTTTTCCTTTCTAGATAAAAGTAATATAGACTTTTTACATTTAGATAAAGATGATGTAAGAGAGTATTTGAAATATTTAGATGAAAAAAGATTAAAAAATAGTACCATTGCTAGAAGAATAAGTGCTATTAGAAGTTTTTATAATTATTTGCTAAGTAATGGGGTAGTAGAAAATAATATATTTAATAATGTAAGAAATCCTAAATTAGAGAAGAAATTACCTAATTATCTTAGTTATGAAGAACTAGCAATTATTTTAGATAATATTGATATGAGTACAGATAAAGGCATTCGTAATAGACTTATAATTGAGATGTTTTATGCAACTGGATGCCGGGTTAGTGAACTTATTAATATAAAGATGAATGATATTAATACTATCAATAAATCTATTAGAATTATGGGTAAGGGAAGTAAGGAGCGAGTGGTATATTACGGGGATTATGCCGAATATTATTTAAATAAGTATCTAAGTACAGGATTTAATAAGAATAGTGAGTATTTGTTTTTAAATGATAAATTGGAAAAGTTTAGTATTCAAGAAGTAGAAGGAGTAATTCATAAATTAATTGAACATTTAGCCATAAAGACACATGTTACGCCACATACACTTAGACATACTTTTGCAACCCACTTACTTAATAATGGAGCAGATATTAAAAGCGTTCAAGAATTGCTCGGACATGCTAGCCTAAATACGACCGGGATATACACTCATGTGTCAAATGAGCGTCTAAAAGAGGTATATTTAAAAACTTTTAGAAGATAAAAAAGGAAATTGGCAATTTTTAGGACAATAATATAGTGAATGGGTGTAAAGTATACTTCTTTTAAAGTATACTACAAGTATTTATGGTATAATTGAGAAGAGGGTTATTATGGAAAATATTTTAGAATGCAAAAATTTATGTAAAAGTTTTGGAAAAAAACAAATTTTAAAAAATGTCTCATTTACAATTGGTGAAGGCGATATTTTGGCGTTTATTGGACCTAATGGAAGTGGTAAGACTACAACTATTAAACTTATTCTCGGGTTACAAAAAATAGATTCTGGAGAAGTTTTTATTAATGGGTTTGATATAAAAAAAGATTATGTTAAAGCTATAGAAAAAGTTGGAGCAATAGTAGAAAATCCTGATTCTTATATGTATCTTAGTGGTTATCAAAATCTAAAATTGATTGCTAATAATTATAAAAATATTACTAAGGAACATATTGATGAGGTAGTTAAGTATGTTGGTTTGGATAAAAGAATTCATGACAAAGTGGCTAAGTATTCTCTGGGAATGCGTCAGAGACTTGGTATTGCTAAAGCGCTACTAAACTCACCAAATATGCTAATTTTGGATGAGCCTACTAACGGACTTGATCCAGAAGGGATAAAAGATTTAAGGGATTTACTTAAAAAACTGGCTAGTGATGGTATGGGTATTTTAATATCTAGTCATAACTTAGCAGAACTAGAAAGTTTTTGTAATAAGGTATGTATAATTGATGAGGGTGTTGTAATTGAAAAATCAGAAGTAAAAGAATTTAAGAAAAATGAAAATAGGGTAATATTTAAAGTAAATAGTACAGAAAATTTACCTATTAAAGATGCAAAAGAGATAAAGAAAAATAGTTTTGTAGTTAAAGCAACTAAGGAAGAAGTAGCAAGTATTATAAAGACTTTAGTTAAATCGAATATCGATATATATGAAGTAAGGGAAGATGAACTAACACTAGAAGAGGCATTCCTTAAGAAGACTGGGGGTAAACATGATAAAGTTAATAAAAAATGAATTATTTAAAATATTACATAAGCGTAGTACTTTGGTATTTGCTTTAATTGCTTTACTATTTTTAATAATTACTAATATTATTTATCGTAATTTTGATGAAGTTTTTAATGATACATATTATGAAGATATAGATATTACAGAAGTAAATAATTATATAGATTCATATAATCCAGATGTTGATTCTTTGGATGAATATGCATATAATTTGGCATTACTTGATGTTTATAATTTATCTAGTGATTATACTTATGATTCTTGGCAATATGATGCATTTATGACGTATTATTTAAATACAGATACAGATTATTATATAGAATTGCATAGTGATAATCCGGACGAAGAATTATTAGATGAATTAAGTTTATCACTATTTAATATGATGCAAGCAATATATACAGATAATTGGAAGTATTTTGCTGAGGGGGAAAAAAGAGAATTGGAAGCAACGATTGAATCTTATACTAATGCCCTTGAAGGAAATAATTTAAGTGATAAAGATATTCGCGAATATAATAAAATGCGCTGGATTGCTAGAGAAGAGTTAGAAATTATAGATTATCGCTTGGAGCAGGATTTAGCCCCAGGGGATGATTATTTAAATGAAGCAATTACAAATATTTCTAATAATTTATATGATATGGCATCGTATCTTTATGATGAAGATATAGATGTAAAATATTATGATAGTGTTAGAAAAACACACTATGAAAATAAGTATATCTTAGAGGAAAAAATAGATACTAATGATAGTGATACTTTAAGAAGTGTCATAATGAATTTTTTTACCGAATATTCATTTTTGATAATAGTTTTTATAATAATGATTGCTGGAGCTATTGTAAGTGATGAATTTAGTAAGGGAACTATTAAATCGTTATTAATTGTTCCACATGATCGTAGTAAAATATTGTTATCAAAATATATTGCAGTTATGATAAGTTTGGTTTTATTTATTACATTTTTATTTGTTGCTCAACTTCTAGTTGGGGGAATTATTTTAGGCTTTAGTTCTTTAAACATACCTGCAGTAGTTTATAATTTAACGGATAAAAATATTGAAGTATTAAATATATTTAGTTATTTCTTATTTAATTTGGTTGCTAACTTACCACAAATAATTTTACTGGCGACATTAGCATTTGCAGTATCAGTAATTTTAAATAGTACTGCTGCAGCAATAACAATTACATTTTGTGGTATGATTGCTGCTGATATGATTAATGGTATTGCTTATTCATATAATATAAAATTGCTTAATTATTTTGTAACTACTAATTGGGATTTTACAACTTATTTGTTTGGGGGTACATCCATTTATGGAGTTACATTAGGGCATTCAATACTTATTTGTTTAACTTATTTAGTAATTATGCTTGTTATAACATTTATGGTATTTAAAAACAAAGATATTAAAAACGTATAAGATGGAGGAAGTATGAAGTTTAAATTAAAAGACAAAAAAATAATACTAATTAATATAACAATGTTTAGTATTTTAATTGTGGCGATTTCTTTGGCTTTTACTTCTTCTTTTTATATGAAATCACTATCAGATAATTTAGAAACTAACTCAACAGATGTAATTAAACCTAGTAAAAATACAGTCCGTAGTCCTAAAATACAGGAATACATTGATACAGTTAAGAAAGAAGATTTAATTGAGGAAGTAGATATAAAAAAAGAAGTAACTTCTATTCTTACAACAAATGAAGATAGATATGAATCGCACATATTTGATTATGTAACTGGAGAAGAAATTACTATTGATGATTTAATAAAAAGTGATAAGAAAACAGATTTTGAAGAAAAAGTTGAAGAATTATTGTATTTAAAATATCCTAAGTTTATTGCATCAGTATTAAATAGTGGTAAAGGACGAGATGTGTATTATTTAAAAGATAATGAATTAGTAATATATTACTATGATTATGTAATAGATCCAGCCCCTAAAGAAAATTTATATTTAACAGTTAATTATAATGAGATAAAAGATTATTTAAATATAAATGTAGATTTGGATAGTGAGTATGTAAATGAGGATGGTTCTGTTATTAATCCAGCGAAGAAGTTAATTGCTTTAACTTTTGATGATGGTCCAGGACCTTACACTGATAGGTTGGTAAACATTTTAAATGATAATCTAGTTAATGCTACATTCTTTATGCTTGGAAGTAATTTAGAAAAATATAAAAGTACAGTGTTAAATGTATACAATAGCGGTAATGAAATTGGCTATCATTCTTATGCTCATACTAATTTTAAAAGACAAAATATAAAACAAATTGTTGCAGAATTTAATACGAGTAATGAAATATTAAAAAGTATTACGGGAGTGCCTTTTTCATTAGTAAGACCACCATATGGGTCAATAAATGAAGAAATAAAAGAAGCGTTAGATGTATCATTTATATTGTGGAATGTTGATACCGAAGATTGGAGACATAAAGATACAGATTATCTACTTAATTATACTTTAGAAAATATTCAGGATGGTTCTATTGTGTTATTTCATGATATTCATGCCTCAAGTGTTGATGCAATAGAAAAAATACTTCCATATTTATATGTGGAAGGTTATACTGTTGTAACAGTATCAGAGTTAGCAGAGTATTTTAATACTACTTTGGAATATCACAAAGCGTATAGATATTTTACTAAATAATACCAAATTCTATTTCATCATCTTGAATAATTTCTTGTACTAAGTAAATGGCACCACCGATTAAAAAGAGAAGAGCAGCAATTAATTGCATTAGAGTATTACGATAATTTTTATTATTAAAGTTTCTTTCCATATTATTTAAATCAGTAGCAAAAGTAAGAGCAAAATAAAGATAAATGAAAAAGACAATAAAAAATATAATGATATTAATTATTTTGCTCTTTTTATAAGAAGATATATTGTTTGTTAAATCATAGTTTCTTTCATAGGCATTAGAAAGTACAGCAAAAGCTGCAATAAAGAAATAAATTAACCAAATAAAATCCTCAGTTTTAAGCCTTTTTAACCTGTTAAATACATCCATGTTAAAGTTTATGCTTAATTCTGAGGATTTTAATTATTTTTTCTTCTTGTTTTTATTTTTAATCATGTAGTCATTAGCATTCTTTACGATAACGTAGTGTCTTCCTACCATAAATATAATTGCGAATACTACAAAGAAACTTGCTAATATGTAGTTAACTACTGTATTATCATTTAATATATTATCAATTACAAAATAAATAGCACAAGCTATTAGTAAAACACTATAAATTACTAATCTGTTTAAGCGTACTTTTAAACTACGTCCATATTCAGTGTTAAAGAAGGCAGTTCTGGCTTCTTTTTTTTCTTCTTTAGTTGATCTCTGATATTTATTTTTTTCCATTTTAAATCACCTGAATATATTGTATCATAAAAACTTTAATTGTGGTAAAATATTTTATGGGGGAAGTATTATGCGAAATATAGAAGTTAATTACCGAATTAGATTAGGAATAGGTTTTATATTTAATGAACCTTTAGCGGCATTACTTGAAGGCAAGCTTGATAAAAAGGATGTAGATATTCAAATAATTGGAGAAGATGGTAATGTTATTAGTGATTTTTCTAATGCAATTTTGGATGTTGCTAATTCTTTTGAGGGACATGTTAGCGTTTCTTTTAAAGGTAATGTTAAAGATAAAAATTTACAGCATTATTTTTTTAAAGGTAATGTCTTATCGGAATATAAATCGATGATACTTAATACATTTAAGATTGCTAATTATGCGCTGTATGAGGCAGATGATAATATATTTTACTTTACTAGATGTGATTTAAAAGAATTTTCTGAAGCATTTTTTTTAGAGGCAGAAAATGTTTGGAAAATATTTGTGGATTATTATTCTCTTATCTATGGTGTTTCTTTAAATGCATCTATAGAAAGTGTATCATTATCGGAAGATGGCAGGGTGTGTAAACTAAAGACAAGAGGTTTTTGTGTGGTTGAAAAGCAATTTAATGGTGAAATGAAACTTAATAGAATTTTGTCATCATAAGTAATTGTTATTTAATTAATAATTTGATAAAATAATTTTAAGGAGTAGGATAATGAAGAAGTTATTAATAGTTATTTTAATTTTATTATTAGCTGCCGGAGGATTTGGGGCATATTACTATTTTTCTGGTAAGGCTAATGAAAGAGATATTGAAGAGATAAAAAAAGGATGGCATATAGAAGTAGAAAGTGATTATATAAATATACGTAAAGAAGCAAGTGCTACAGCAGATATACTTGGAGAGGTAAAAAAAGGAGAGGTATATAAAGTAGTAGATGTAGAAACTGTAGGAAATACATATTGGTATAAAATAGAGTATGAAAAAGATAAATATGGTTGGATATTTAATTCAAGTAGTAGTGATTATTTAGATGATGTTAATAATCCGGAAGATATTGCTGCACCAACATTAAAATTTTATGAAAGCATTTATTATGTTAATAGTATTGATGAGATAACTTATGATCATTTGGATGTTGAAGATGATAAACCAGGGGTAACAATAACTCATAAAGTTTATCATGAAGTAAATAGTGAAACAGGTAAAGATCAATATTGGATTCAATATACAGCAACTGATGCTGTTGGTAAAAGTGTATCAAAGGTGCAAAAAATTGAATTTAATGAAAGACCTAGTGAAGAGGAAGTATTAGATTTTGCACAATTAGAAAGATAAAAAAGTCTTTCTTTTTTTCTTAATGTGTGCTATACTTAATAAGTAATTCGAATTTGTCTCCTTAGCTCAGTTGGTAGAGCAACTGACTCTTAATCAGTGGGTCTAGAGTTCGAATCTCTAAGGGGACACCATTTGATTATTTAAGCCCGTATTTACGGACTTTTTCTTTTGTAATAAAATTTAATCTATGAAAATATTAATTTTTAATTTACATCAAGCATTATCAATAAAACTAAAAAGTATTGCTATTTTTACTAAAAATGTGCTATCTTAAAAATGAGGTATGTACATGAAAAAAAGTATTTTTTATAAAACTAATACTATAGCTTTTTTTGTAGAGGCTATAGCTTGGTTGGAATTGCTTTGCAGCATAATCGTTTTGTCAGTTATCATTATAACTTTGCATGATTTTCCAATTAGATTTTATTTTTTAGGAATAATTGGTGCAGCGATCGCATTTGTGTTTATATATGCTTTTGGAGAATTAATTCAAATTGTTCATGATATTAGAGCAAAATTGTATAGTAATGAAGAATAATTGTGGGTTATATTATGAAAGTATTTAAAAATATTTTAATTATTGTTATATTGGTGATGATGATATGTATTTTAGTATTAATAGGACTTGAGCCAGTGGTAATAGATGCATTGAATCAAGAAAATACTTTAGTTGATGAAGATAAAAATATTATTGATTTAGGAGTAGTACCTAAAACTAATAGTAGTAGTGTTAAAATAAGTAATAATAATGTTTATATAAATAATGGAGGTGTTTATGAAGTATCAGGTATTTTATATAATGGAACAATTTATATAGATACTAAAGAAGATGTAACGCTAAATTTTGATGAAGTAACTATTGTTAATGAAAATACGAGTGTTATTGATAATAGAAAATCTAGTAAAGTAATAATTAACTTAGAGGAAGATACTAGTAATATATTTAGTGATGGAATTAATTCTCAAGCAGCCATTAAATCAGTTGGTGACATTTTTTTAGAAGGTAGTGGGTCAATGCTAATATATGCTAATAATGCGGCTGGTATTAAAACTAGTGGTGGCAATTTAGTTTTAAATGGCATTAATTTATATGTAATTGCTCAAGGTTCAGCGTTTGATGTTTCTAAAGAATTTTTGGTTAATTCAGGAGTTGTTTTAGGGTTTGGTAATGGAGGAATGCAAGCAACAAGTAATCTATCAAAACAAAATACTTTATTATTTAATTTTACAGATACACTTGCTGAGGGAACAGCGCTTTCTTTAAAGAATGCTAAAGATGAAAATATGATAAATTTTATCGGTTTAAGAGATTTTAAAACATTAACTCTAAGTTTACCAGATTTAGATAAGGGAAGATATTTTTTATATCAAGATATAACTTGTGATGCTAGGTTAAAAAATGGGGTATATAATGATTGTGAAGTATCTGATGGAGAGCAAGTAAAAATTAGTATAACCGATACTTTTTTAGTTAGTGATAAATGGAATTGGTATGGTTCAATGGATATAATTATCAATTATATTCCAGAAATTACAACTTAATTATTTACAACTAAAACAAATTATAGTATAATCAGTATGTATTTGCAAAAAAGTAATCGAAAAAAATACTTGCAAAATACGTATAAATATTATAAAATGTATTTAGTCTTCAATGGGCTTGTAGCTCAGCTGGTTAGAGCGCACGCCTGATAAGCGTGAGGTCGGAGGTTCAAGTCCCCCCAGGCCCACCATTGGATTTTTAACTAAGTATTTAGTTTTAAATAAAATTGTGAAAAAAAGACTTCACAAAATGTAATTCTTATGGTAGAATTATACACGTACTTCTTAAGTACACATGGCCCGTTGGTGAAGTGGTTTAACACACATGCCTTTCACGCATGCATTCATGGGTTCAAATCCCGTACGGGTCACCAATTTGAAACATAAGTCCGATTTCGGGCTTTTTATTTTGATTAATTCTGCGTGAAGGCAGTGGAGGGATGATATGGAAGTAATTACTTATATAGCTCATCGAGGATTACATGATAAGAAAACTCCGGAAAATTCTATTTCAGCCTTTCTTAAGGCTAATAAATTGAAATTACCGATAGAGCTTGATGTTCAATTAACTAGTGATGATCAAGTTGTAGTTTTTCATGATAAGTCTTTAGAAAGGTTAGTAGGAATAAAGAAAAATATATCTCTTTGTACTTATGAAGAGTTAAGAAAATACAAAATAAAGGGATCTAATGAAAGAATACCTTTATTAAAAGAGGTACTCGATTTAATTGATGGAACATCTTTTTTAGATATTGAAATAAAACATTATAAAAAGATATTTAAGTTAGTTACAATGGTAAGTGATTTAATGCATAATTATAATGGTAAGTACCAAATAAAATCATTTAACCCTTTGATTCCATATCTTTATAAAAGAAAAAATCCTCATATAAAATGTGGAGTTTTAGTGGGTAGTTTAGATAAAACTAAATTACCAAAATTTATAAAAAGATTTTTGCTTGATTTAAAATATTTATGGCTTTATAAACCCGATTTTATTGCTTATAATATAGAAGAAGTAAATGATAAAATTATAAAAAAGATAGATAAATATAATATTCCGCTTCATTTATATACGATTGATACTTTAGAGAAGTTAAAAAGAGCCAGAAAATTAAGTAATACCATTATATTTGAAAAAATAACAATAGAAAAAGACTAGCAATGACTAGTCTTTATTGTTTTTATGGCGGAGTAGGAGAGATTTGAACTCTCGCGCCAGTTTCCCGACCTACACCCTTAGCAGGGGCGCCTCTTCAGCCTCTTGAGTACTACTCCAAACGCTACTTCTATATTTTA
>CALVKN010000031.1 GCA_944332715.1 uncultured Bacilli bacterium | reverse complement strand
GTTATTCATTATAAAAATACTGAAGTGTGCGTATTAGTACTTCAGTATTTTTCTTTAATACTCTTTTACTCATATTATATTTTTTAGAATAGTAATTTAGATTATGTAATGTATTATGAAGAAACTTTAGTGTTTCTTCATAATTAGTATATTTTAAAAACTCTGTTGTAAAAGTAATGCCATCAAGAAAACCAAGGCGATAGTATTTAATATTTCTTTTAAACATATAAATCACTAATTAATTATATGTTTAGATAAAATAACTAGAATTATATAATGATAGGAAGTTAGCAAGTAATATTCTTTTGATATAATTTACTTTAGCATTTAGGTGTGGATACTCACTAAAGTCCTCTCCTTGGCAAATATATTCAAACATTCTTGCTCTATCTTCCATTACATTACTACGAGCATAGTTATCAACAAAATAAATGGAATTAGCATATTTGTTAAAACCTAGAGTGTCCGTAAAAGTTTGATTAGTATAGTAAATATTAGAATATGTAAAGCCATCAGGATTTAAATTATCCCAGTTAGCAAAAGTAATATTAAATGATGCTAGATAATCTTCGATGGCATGGAAAGTTTCATGAAATGCTATAGTGTTGATATTTTCCTCAGCATTTACTTTTAAAACTATATTATATTTACTATTTTTCTTAACAAATAATCCTACGACAGAGGCATTAGTTATTTCGCTAGTGGATGTAGCTTTAATATCATCCGCCAGATATATTTCTAAGCCACTCATGCCATATTCAGTAAAATTAGCAAAGAACTCTTCGTTGAAAACAAGAAAATAACGTTCTAAGTCTTCTAAGGCATCAATTATATCATTATAATTAGTTGTTTTAGTAATGCTATAATTACTACTTAAATTACTAGGATCATCATAAATATTAATATTTACATTATATTCATTTTTATAATAATTGATTTTACTAGTTATTAATTCACTTTCATAATTTGATGAAGCATTATCAAATTCTATTTCTCTTATATCATATATGTATAAAGTATCATCTGTAAATATGTAAAGATGATTGTTAATAACTGTTAACTTATTAACATCATTACTTACTTTACTTATATCAATATTAGTAAAGTTTTCAGAATTATACAAATTATAAACATTTATTACATTATCATTTAATACATATAAATAATAGTCATTGGCACCGATGGTAAAATTACTAGTTAATAAATTAACTGGACTATTGAATTCTTTATACACGTTTGTTTGTTCATCATATATTTTTATTTTAGTATTATTATAAGTGAATACTCCATTATTATAAAGTGAATATCCTGCAATATTAGTTTCAAGTAATTCATTATCGCGATATAAACTAAGCATTTCTGTTATATCGTTGTATCTAACTAAAAGGCAATCATCTGTGCAATAAGCATCGATTACAAATGGTGTATCAATAGATATATAGGCATTGTTAGTACTTTGATAATAACCCTTTATATATTCATATGAAGTATTATTATCAACTATACTAAAGTGCATGTTAGTGCTATCAGTATTTAAGGCATAATTATAGTAAGTGTTGATATCTTGGGAAATCATTTTATTAAATGTAATATTATAAATATCAACAGTTGAGTTATTAGAACAATATATATAAGGATAATTATTTTCGTTTTGTAATTTACATGTACTATTTATAGTAGCAGAATAGATATTTTCTTTACTAGTAATTATATCTATTTCTTTTAATAAATAATAATTATTAGATTCATATAGAAGATATACTTTATTATTAGATGTAGTACTATTTACATAAGAAAAACCATTAACTTCCGTATTAAATGTTAAAAGAGGATAAGTTAATGTATCATTACTTTTTCTTAAGTAATCGTCATAGGTTTTAAATCCAATTAAAACTAAAACGATAACTATTAAACTACATATTAATTCTAATAAATTATTTTTCTTCATAACCCCTGCACCTTGGGCTATATTTTATCATAAATTACTAAAAATAACAAATTTTGTCGAAGTTTGTCGAAGTTATTGCAATTATATTTATTTATCTTTAGAATAGATAACCGTTACCTGTGTGGTAGGCGCCTGCTTTAAATCTGAGTAATCTATTACTACTCAAATATTGGGGGTTTTGGATACAAGGAGGCAAAGATATGAACAAAGAAGAAAACATAAGTACTCTTTTAGTAATAATAATCTTATTGATTGTAGTTATACTGCAGTTGATTTGAAAAAGAGACACTAGCCTTCAGGTATAGTGTCTCAACAACCGTTGTAGGCATTATCCACTAGGGGTAACGCTCACATTTATAATATAACAAATTTCTATAAATTATTCAATATTATTTATTACTCTAGCACCATCTGATGCCGCTGTTATAAGTTGGTAGATATCTTTATTTAGGCAATCTCCGATAGCATATACCCCTTTTATTTCAGTTTCAAAGTTTTTATTTACTTTTATATAACCATTATCATCAAGTAATTTTTTATCTAAAAAGTTTGTTGCAGGAATAAAACCAATATAGATAAATACACCAGAAACATCAATTGTTTTTCCGTTATCTAATGTAATTGATTTAAGGGTATTATCACTTTCATTAAGGGAATCTATATTAGCATTATAAATTATTTCTATTTTAGGATTGTTTTTTACTTGTTCTACTAAATATTCATCTCCACGGAAACCATCACGGCGGTTGATAAGATAGATTTTATTAACAACGTTAGTTAAGTATAATGCTTCTTGTAAAGCACTATTTCCAGTACCAACTAAAGCAATATTTTTATTTTTATAGAAAAATGCATCACACAGTGCACAAGTAGATACTCCCCTACCTAGTAAATTTTGTTCATTTTTTAAACCTAGAAACTTAGGATTTCTTCCTAAAGCTAAAATAATATTTTTACAACTATATTCATTATTGGTAGTTTTTACTATCTTTTTTTTGCCATTTAATTTAAGAGATGTTACCTCTTCTATTTTATAAGGTATTTCTAAATTATTAATTTGATTTAATAAATTTAGAGCAAAATCAGGACCACTTATATTAGGTAATCCAGGATAGTTAGTGATAGAATCTATTTTGTTAAGTAATCCACCAGGGGCAGATTTATCAATAAGCAAAACACTCTTTCCTGCTCTTTTAGCATAAATACTTGCAGTTATACCACTAATACCCATACCAATGATTATAATATCATACATAAATAGTCCCCCTTAGAATTTTACTGTTTCTTTTTCATCTTGATCATATAAGTCTTCATAGCGGCCTTTACGTCCTGTAATCATTATGACAATTAACCCAATAAGAATCATGATAACTGATACTATTTGAGCTACTTTAAATCCTCCGAGCATTAATGAATCAGTACGCATTGTTTCAATGAAGAAACGACCTAAACCATACCACATTAAATATAGAGCAGTTGGTTGACCAACTTTTGTAACTTTAAGACGACGTACTATTAAAAGAATGATAACTCCAAGTAAACACCATAGTGATTCATAAAGAAATGTTGGTTGGTAATGAGCTCCACCGATATACATTCCATCAATTATAAACTCTGGGATATGTAAATTTTGTAGGCTTTCTAGACTTGTAACAGCACCATGAGCTTCCCCATTAAAGAAATTTCCCCATCTACCTATAGCTTGAGCAAGAAGTAATGCTGGAGCAATAAAGTCAAGCATTCTAACAGTTCTTACACGATATTTTTTACAATATAAGTAACAAGTTATGGCTCCGAATATTATGCCACCATGGATGGCAAGACCGCCTTCCCATATTTTAAATATATCCCAAAAATTAGTATATAAATCAAGATTAAATACAACATAATATAGTCTTGCGCCGATAATACCAACAATTATTGACCAAAAACACACATTAAAGACAAAATCTGATGGATAACCATAGCGTTTTGCTTCTTTTATAATCATAATAAGTGCTAGTATTGCTCCAACAACAATTAATACTGAATACCATTCAATATTAAAATCACCAATAGTTATAATGTATCTATCCATTTAATCACACCCTTATATTTACAATTATATCAATAAACTATTAATAAATCTATTTATTTTAGTTAATTAGACATTATTATAACATTTTACGTAAAAATTCTCCGGTATAAGATTTAGGACACTTAGCAACTTCTTCGGGAGTTCCTGTTACAACTACTTTACCACCAGCGGATCCACCATCTGGACCAAGGTCGATGATATGATCAGCTACTTTAATAACATCTAGATTATGTTCAATGACAATTACAGTGTCCCCATTATCAACAATACGATTTAAAATTGTTAGTAATTTTTTGATATCATCGGTATGTAGCCCCGTAGTTGGTTCATCAAGAATAAATAGTGACTTTCCTGTAGCTTTCTTTTGAAGTTCTTTGGCTAACTTGACACGTCCTGCTTCACCACCAGATAAAGTTGGGGCTGGTTGACCTAATTTAATGTACGAAAGACCAACATCCATCATAACTTTTAACTTATTATATATTTTAGGTACATTTGCAAAAAATTCAATTGCTTCACTAACACGCATGTCAAGAACTTGACTAATATTTTTACCTTTATATTTTATTTCAAGTGTTTCTTTATTATACCTACTACCTTTACATACATCACAAGGGACATACACATCTGCTAGGAAATGCATTTCAATTTTCTTGACACCATCACCCCAGCAGTTTTCACATCTTCCGCCCTTAACATTAAATGAGAATCTACTTTTGTCATAACCACGCATTTTGGCTTCTTTAGTTTGGGCAAAAATATCACGGATGTCATCAAATACTCCGACATATGTTGCAGGATTACTTCTTGGAGTTCTCCCGATAGCATCTTGAGTAATTTGAACTACTTTATCGATATTTTCAAGTCCTAGTATTTCTTTATGTTTACCAGGGACAACTTTACTACGATATAGTTTATTAGCCAGTGTTTTATATAATACTTCATTAATTAAAGATGATTTACCAGATCCTGATACTCCAGTTACAACAATAAATTTATTTAGAGGAATATCAACATTTATATTTCGCAGATTGTTTTCTTTAGCTCCCTTTATAGTGATTTTTAAACCATTACCTTTACGGCGTTTTTTAGGTACTTCAATTTTTTCTACGCCACTTAGGTATTTACCAGTTAAACTGTTAGGATTATGCATTACTTCTTCAGGAGTTCCTGCAGCCATAACGCACCCACCATATTCACCAGCACCTGGACCAATATCAATTAAGTAATCAGCAGCAAGCATCGTATCAGTGTCATGTTCAACAACTATTAAAGAGTTTCCTAAATCGCGCATTTCTTTTAAGGAATTAATAAGTTTTTCATTATCTTTTTGATGAAGACCAATGGAAGGTTCATCTAAAACATATAAGACTCCAGAAAGGCGTGATCCAATTTGAGTTGCAAGTCTTATACGTTGAGCTTCTCCACCAGAAAGTGTTCCCGCGCTACGAGTTAAAGTAAGGTAAGAAAGCCCTACATTATTTAAAAACTCTAAACGTGATATGATTTCTTTTAAAATAAGTTCACTTATTTCTCTTTGTTCGTTGGTAAGTTTTAGTTTTTTTAAGAAATCTAGTAAATCCCCGATAGACATATCAGTCATATCAAAAATATTTTTATCATTAATATATATAGATAATACAGATTTTTTTAAACGTTTGCCTTTACATACAGGGCATTCTGTTTCAACCATGAAACCATCAAGCCACTCACGAATCCAACCACTTTTAGTTTCTAAATAGCGACGTTCTAGATTGGGAATTATACCTTCATAGGTATCACGAGCATTACGGGTATTACCATTTTTAGATACGTAATTAAATTCCATTATTTCATCAGTACCATATAAGACATAATCTAATTTTTCTCTTGGTATATCTTTTAGAGGAGCATACATATCAATGCCATAGTAATTACATACGGTTTCAATTTGGGTAAATGAAGTTGAAGAATCCATACTAACTGCAGAAATTCCACCATCCATAATTGATTTATTCCAATCAGGAATTAGTAAATCCTCACTTATTTTTAGTTTAGTTCCTAAGCCTTTACATTCTTCACAAGCACCATATGGAGCATTAAAAGAAAATAGTCTTGGTTCTAGTTCAGGAATAGAATAATTACATTTAACACAAGCATATTTTTCACTCATTAGTATTTCTTCATCACCAACAAGTATTACTACTTTGCCATCAGCTTTCTTAGTTGATTCTTCGATTGCTTCAAAAATACGACCACGTTCTATGTCATCAACTGTTACTTTATCCATAACAATATCAATATTATCTTTGATGTTTTTTTCTAAAGTTATTTCTTCACTTAAACTCATAATTTTTCCATTAACCCGAACTTTAGAATAGCCTTCTTTACGAAGTTCATCAAATAAATCCTTATGAGTTCCTTTTTCACCATGAACAATCGGAGACAATATAGTAACTGTAAACCCACTATATTCCATAACTTTGTTAGTCATCTCTTCTACACTTTGACTAGTTATAGGAATATGGTGATTTGGACAATATGGAGTTCCAATACGAGCAAATAAAAGACGTAGGTAATCATAGATTTCTGTAATTGTACCTACTGTAGACCTAGGATTTTTATTCGTCGATTTTTGATCAATAGAAATAGATGGACTTAAACCTTCGATTGAATCAACATCAGGTTTTTCGTTAACTCCAATAAATTGGCGGGCATAAGCAGAAAGAGATTCGACATATCTTCTTTGGCCTTCGGCATAAATGGTATCAAAAGCAAGACTGCTTTTACCACTTCCGGATACCCCAGTCATAACAACTAATTTATTTTTAGGAATTTCAATATCAATATTTTTTAAATTATTTTCTCTTGCCCCTTTTATTACTATTTTATCAATATTATACATAAAATCACTTCTTTCGCATTAAATATTCTATCATAATTTTTAAATTAAATACACTTCCAAAAAATAACTATTAGCAAAAATATTTTATCACGAACTTTAGTTTGAAATCAATCATATTTCCTATTTTTATTAATATATTATCTTATATTAACAAAAAATGGCGTAAAATTGGGAAATTAGAGATATTTTAAATTTGACAAAATCGACATTTTATGATAAAATATTAGCGACTTAAAAGATTAAGGTTTTCTTAGTTAAAGGGGGTACGATTATGTACGAAGAAGGAAACAGAAAATTAAGTTTTAATTGGGCTGGACTAGCAATTAAGTTAGTAATCTTGGCAGTTATAGTTTTTGTAGTTTGCTTAATATTTACTAGGGTTACTAATGGTAATAATAATTCTAGTAATAGCCTAGCAATGGGTAATACTGAGTATATTACCAATATTACAGCAATGAAGGATGCGGCATTTGAATATTTCACACCTTCTAAATTGCCAGAAGATGTCGGTGGGACTGAAAAATTAACATTATCACAAATGTTAAATCAAAAGTTATTAATTGACTTTACGGAAGATGGCGATGTTTGTGATATTAATTCAAGTTATGTACAAACAACAAAGACAGCTGATGGGAATTATGCATTAAAGGTCAGTTTGGATTGTGGAGAAAAATCAGACTTTATAGTAACTACTATTGAAGAAACTGCATGTGCTGATGGAACATGTACAAATAATAATGATAGTACTAATACTGATGTTGTAATTGATGATACTCCAACTGATACTAATACAAATAATGATTCTGGAAGTAGTAATACTAATACAAATACGAGTACGAGCACTAACAACAGTTCTAATACAACTACTACCGGTGGAAGTACATCAACAAGTGGTAAAGTAACTACTACAGTTAAAACTACAGTAAATATTAAAATAACATGTTCAAATAGTTGCTGTTATACAAATTGTAATAATAATAACAATAATAATAATAATAACAATAATAATAACAATAATAATAATAATAACAATAATAATAATAATAATAATAATGATAACGACAATAAACCAACTGAAGAAACAACAAGATGGTATAAATTTGTTAAATGGTCAGATTGGGAAACTGGATATTCAAATAAATCAGAAGATGAAAATAAAAAGGTTACTACTACAACATATGATTATTGTAAAGATACTGAAAAAACTTATTATACAACAGGATATGTAACTGATACTACCAAGAAGAATAGTACATATACTTACGAACTACAATTCTTAGATTTAGATCCAGATGAAATTAATGATTCAACAATTGGTGTTGTTAATTCAAGTAAATCATATTTCTCTACTAGTGGAACCACTGATTATAGAGCATATATAAATAACAGAGGAAACTTATATATGACTGGTAATACTGGTAAATATAATGTACCAATAAGTAATGCAACTACATTTAAAAATTCATCATTAAAAAGAAACAACTTTACATTTGATGTAAGTGGTATTTACTTATCTGGTGGTGTATATAGAGCTACAGTAACAATTAATTATAAGAGTACTTCAGGTGTTGAACCATATTATGCTAGTAATTTAGGTTATGATGTATATTTTGTACCATTAAAATTTGATGTATCATTTGCTTATACAGATGACTGTATAAGAGATACTGCTGAAAATCAAGATAAATATGATGGATACAGCATAAGTAATCCAAAGAAAGAAACAACTTGGATGCATCGTTCTCCAGAATATAAATGGAGTACTAGTAAGACTTTAGCTGGATATACTTATACAGGAATTTACGAAGATAGAACTAATTAAAAATTCAAGAGTAGTCGTGGAACTACTCTTTTTATTTGCTTTTAATTTGTAAATATTAAGTTTTATATTTGCTGACCATTCAATTAAAAGATAACAAAATCCAGTTTATGACATTTTAAAAGGAATGTATTTTTTTCTACATTCCTTTATTTTGCTTATTATTAATTATTATGATCCAAAATTATCATTATAAGCCTTTGTACACACATCTCCACCTGGAGAAGAAATACATTTAGCACAAATGTCGTTCTTATCATCAACTGATGTATCAACTAATTGAATTACGAATGATACAATAGTTGGCACAAAGAATATACATACAGCTGCGATAACTCGCATTAATAATGATTTAGCGGCTTTAGAAATTGCTTTATCATCACTTGATATTACTGCCTTTCCTAAGTCTACCATTCCTAGGATTATCAAAATAATTGGAATGACTATTTTAAAAACTAATAAGAAATAACCAACTGTACGCCATATATTAGATGTTTCTGCACAAAAGTTATCAACATTTCCCATATTAGCACTCCTCTCTTTACATACTTTAATTTTACCTTATATACTAGTTAAAGTCAATAATTTGCTTTAAATTAGTGTCAATTTCATGTAGGAAATACTTCTCCCTCATAACTTGTATCACATGATCCATTAGGAGATGTTAAACAATCAATACAGTTTTGAGCATCATTTTTCATATCTTCATTAAATCCAGCGACAAATTCAAATGCTACTTTAATTATCGTTGGTATGAAAAATATTGCTATAGCTGCAATGGTACGCATTAATAATGATTTAGCGGCTTTAGAAATTGCTTTATCATCACTTGATATTACTGCTTTTCCCAAGTCTACCATACCTAAAATTATTAATATAATAGGAATAACTATCTTAGCTATTAAAAACACATATCCTACTACTTGCCAAATAATAGCAGTTTTATAACAAAAACTCATACTACCACCTCATTTACTATTTAAATATACTAAATAGTCCAGATCCTCCACTATTTTCTTCTACTCTACTAAATCCTAATGTTGAAAGGAAGTTGTTGATAATTGGTTGATTATCTAATTTATCATCTAAATAAGGTAAGTTATAAAATACTTTACTTCCGCTTTCTTTCTCAAAATCTTCAACATCTTTGTCATTTAGAACACTGCGGTTTAATACTATTTTCTTATTCTTTAATTTTTCAAATATTTCACTATCTTTTCTTATTAATTTATTTAATTGAATTCTTCCTGGTTCTATTAAATAAATTATATCATTACAATAGTTTTCAACAGAACTATTATTTAAATCCACTAATATTACATCACAATCGATATTTTGAGTTAAAGCATCATTAAACGTAATACTTGATACACTTTCTAAGGAATCATCATTAAAGAAGATAAAATCGTTTCCATCTACTTCTATAGCTTTTACTTTGTAATTTTTTTCTAAATGTAATTTTAAGAGATAAACTAAAGTTGTTGCTCCAGCATGTTCTGTAACATTTTTAAAACCAATTATTTTTTGACCAATCTTTCCTTTAGTACTATCATTGTTGACATTTTCATTTAAGGCTGGCTTTTTAAAACCATTAATATTGTGATAACTTGCCACATCCTTATAAGTATTAGGATTATCTATTAAGAATTTAATTACATTTACATTAGTAGCAAAGTTATAAATACCCATTGAAACTAATTGCGATAAGTACATTGGAGAATTAACTGTTTCAGAATCATCAAGTAAAAGAATTACTTTAGACATATCAAAATTTACAGATAATTGTTGAATAACGTTTATATCTTGGTAATTTTTAATTGCTGTAATATCTATAATCATTTTATTGTAATAAAAGTTAGAAAATTGAGCAATTAATTCATCAACAGTAAACTCACCTTGAATGCTCTTTATTACATCAATATCTAAATTACTTAGTAATGCTTGGTATTTATTGGAAATTATTACATTCATTTTATTACTTCCTTTCTAATAAGTATCTAAACTTCCTGGGAATGTTTCCGTACTTCCTTCAACTTGGAAAGTAATTATATCCCCGATGATTGGTAAATTAAAACGGTAAAATACAATTATATCATAATACATAAGACCACCAGAAACTCTTTCTGGCCTAAAGCAATAATGATAACTTTGACCTGCTCTTGCTTCTTCATAGTTTCCTGTACTTACACTAACACCGTAATAATTTTGATCAACTGGGCAAGATCCAGTTGTTACATAAGCCTCTCCTCTTAGGTAGTTACTGATTATTGATTGTGATGTTGAATTTATTCCTTCATATTTTTCAATGATTGTTAACACTTCATTTTTAACACGATATGCCTTTGAATAATTTATTACTAGACATAAAAAGCATGCGAAAATAAGAATGAAAATAATCATTAATTGAAATACCCAGGTAGATCCACTTACTTCACGCATTAATATCCCTTCTTTTTATTATCTAGTTATATTTATAAATTTAAAAACTAACGGTTTTCTTGATATATAATTCTTGTTTCGCCTTTAGTATGAAAATTATATGCTTGACGAAAAACTGGTAAATCTAATTGATAAAACAATATTATTTGATAGTATTTTCCTTCAATAAACTCTGCAGACACTACACCATCTAAAACACTATTTAAATAGTTATCAATACCATTTGTGACATTGACTTCTTTTATACATACAGATGCTCTATCTCCAGAATTAACACGTTCACCATTTCTTTCGTAGCCAATATAGCCATCTTCGCAGATTCCTGTTGTACGATATGCTTCTTGGGAAATTGCATCAACTATTTCCTCATTTAGGCTATCTCCATCCAAATAATTACCATTATTCATTTCAATAATGTTTAATATTTTATCCTTTACGCCGAAGGCATTAGAATTATTAATAGTTAAACACATTATTGCAGTGAATAATAGAATGAATAATATAACAATTTGAAATATAGTTGTTACACTTACTGATTCTTTCATTTAACCACTACCCTTTAAAAACACAATTAAATTGATTGGTTTCATTACCATCAATCCAGCATGTACAATATTCTACCCCTTCTATTTCGACAAGTTCGCTACAATCGCAAACAGCTTTATCGCATTGTGTTGTACGTTCAAAGTTATTGCTAATTAGCGGCCATAAATAACTGAAAAAAAAGGCCGCCAAGATTCCAATGGATATTGCTACTACAACTGCCAAATTTAGTTCCCCGGTTGCCTCTTTCATTTATTTATTACCTCACTTTAATCAAAGTCTATTCTGTTGTATCATCTTCGTATGAACAAGTTCCTGTCCAGTCAGAACCATCTTCCATAGCACCAACTGCTAAGCAATCTGTACATACTCTTCTTGAACCTTCTTGAGTACAAGAACTTTGATCACAAGTAGCCATTGCACAATATGTACTAGCTTCAATTTGGTTTCTTATTGCTGGCCAAACGAATGCATAAAAGAATGCTGCAACGGCTGCTATAGCAACAACTGTAACAACAGTCATATTTAATTCTCCAGTCGCTTCTTTCATAAAATAAAATTCCTCCTTATTCCATATTTTTATTATACCTTATTTCTTATTAAATATCAAATAATTATTTATTAACTTTACTATTACTTTATCCCATTAGTTGCATTACAGCTAAAACAAGTAAAATCATTACTCCAAGTCCAGTAGTTATAAGCATGCTCATTGTTTTACCTTCCATTTTTTCCAAACGGTTCTTATATCTTGTTTCTCTGGCTTTTTGTTGTAAATTAGATATAGATCTAGAAAATGTTAAGATTTGTTCTTGTTTTCTTTCTTGACGTCCTAAACTTAAACGATATAAAAGACGCATCATACGCATTGAATCCCTTACAGGATATTTACGCGCAAATTCCATGTATGGTTCTATGGAATCATCACCAGAATTTATAGCATCAATCATTTCTTGCAATCCTTCTTTAAATATTTCGGGAGCATCAGCCATAGATTTACCTATTGCTACAGGTACTGTATAATGTTGAATTAGTATTTCCAAACTCTTTAAGTAATGTGGTAACATCGCATCTATTTCATGCATGTGTCTAGCATAAAATTTCTTTATATCACTATAAGGCATTTTAAATATAAAAACACCAAGAACAAATATAACTAATATTTTAACAGCATTTAAATCTTGAATCATGAAGAAAAATGCTAGAACCATCACAATAAGAGCATTCTTTATTCTTTTATTAAACAAGACATCAGGATTAGCATTATTTCCATATCTCGCACGAACAAAGAAATCCCAGTCGCTTTCTTTAAGTTTTAAGAAAAGCATTTGGTTATCACTTATCATTTGATTGATATTTATTTGACCTCCAAGAGTCATAATTCCAAATACAATTACGGCTATTATAATAATTTCTATTTGCATTATTCTACCCCCACATCTTCGTTATAATATTTTTCTCCAGATACTAGGAAAAAGGCATTAATTATAACAACAGCATGAAGGATAATTTGAACATACCATATATCAAGAAGTTCAATATAATTTTCTTCACCTAACATATATCTTAAAACTATTACTAATAAATATAATATTAAACCAAACCGAATGAATCTGCCATGAAAGTTTTTTCTATCCATTTGGTCACGATATACACCTTCAACTAAAGCATCGATATCTAAAGACATATTTTCTAATGCTTGTCCAGAATCTCTAGCACCTTCTTTAGTAATTTGTAAAAACAATTGGTGCATATTTTTTACCATATAATATGGGTATTTATCGTTAAAATATTGAATAGATTCATCAATAGTTCCGTTTTGATAAGACATGTCAATCATTTTTTTAACATCTTCTAGAACGGGATTTTCAAGTATTCCAGAATCTCTTACTCCTTCTAGAGATTTAACAAAACTTTGAGTTGTATTAAATTCCATTATAACGTTAGTAGTATATGTTTGAATTTGTTCAAATATATATTCACTATATATTCTTTGACAACGTAAGTATGCTAAATATGGAATAAATGATATAGCAATTATAGCATAAAGTGCAGCGATAATTATACTATAGAAGTAAAAATAACCTATTACAGCTGCTACGCCTCCAAATATTAAAACTTGAGTTAAATATTGTCGACTATTATATTCTTGACCTAATTCAATGGCTTTTTCACGAACAGTTTTAAAAGAATACGGAGCATATTTATCATAAATACGAGTAGCATTTCCTACTACAAATTTATAAACACCTTCACCAGGATTACGCCGAAATAATAAGACAATAACAGCAATTAATAATAATATAAACAGTTCTGGAAAAGTTTTCATTTGTTACTCCTTTCACTCAATTATAAACTTTCAATAGCATCTCCTGTTACTGGAGTATCAGGTGAATCAGATAATGAACTTTTAGATTTTTCAAAGTAATCTTGTTTCATTTCAACACCTTGAACTCCTAGATAATCTATTAAATTTTTAGTTGGATTATTAAAACTATATTTGCCATCTAGACTTTTCTTAAATATAACATTAGCTTTAGCCTCATTATTTTCATCAACATAAAATTCCACTACTTCGATTATTTCTCTTTGGAATCTCCCAAGTTCTTTACTCATGTAACCTTTTACATGAATACCAATTTGAACATATCGGTGAATAGAATTTAGAAATTGTTCAATATCTTGACTACTTTCAAGCAAACTATACATACGCATTGGGATATTTAAAGCTCTATCGGAGTGGATTGTTGAGATAATGTTGTGTCCTGATGATATAGAGTTACGTACAGCAGTAACGGCTTCAGCAGAACGAACTTCGGATAGTAAAATCCAACGTGGGTTTTGACGCATGCAGGTAACAAGTACATCAGAGTATGAGGCAATGTTATTTGTCTTCATAGCAACAATATCACGATGTGGAAAAATCTTATCTAAGTGAAGTTCTAGGGTATCTTCAATAGTTATAATTTTTTCATTTTCTTTAGTATGACTTGCTAAGTATTTAACAAGTTCGGTTTTACCTGAACCAGTTTC
>CALVKN010000030.1 GCA_944332715.1 uncultured Bacilli bacterium | reverse complement strand
TGGAATTTGACAAAAAAATACCCATTTTTCAATGGATTCTTTATATTCAATGTTTTGAAACTGATAAATTCCCGAAAATGCATATTTAGAATACGTAAATTCTTCGCGTGTTGGCAATAAAAAGGATGCAATCTTTAAAGTTTATGAGGATAATTTTGGTTTAGGTGTAAACCGCTGATAATTGATTGACATTAATTTGAAAATGTATTAAAATTAATTTAGATTAGGATAAGGAGGAAACGTAGAATATGTTTGAGTCTCTGACAGATAACGATATTGTAAGTGGAATTAATATTTCTGAGTTTAATAAAACTATTCTAGAAATAGATGAAATTGCTGAAAACTTACGAAATCTTTTTTCTAAGGCTGAAGTAGCCATGCTTAATGCCAAAGATTGTTACGCATCAGAGTCTGCAGATAGATTATTCGAAAGTTTTGATACCTTTAAGACTAATTTTGATGTTGTCGTTGCCAATGTTAAAACATATGAAAATGATCTAATTAAAGTTAGAGAAAATTTTACAAGTGTGGATACTGGTGCAGGTGGACAATTAAAAAATATAGGAAAGGAAGGATAGTAAATTATGTATAATGATCATGGTTTAGGAATTGATAACTTGGATATTGGTGTTTCAACAAGAGGAGCATCTGAATATTTCCAAAGTCTTCAAGCTCAATTATTAACAGGGGTAGAAACGAGAGTCAATGACACTGAAGCTGTTATAGCAGCTTTAGATAAAGGTTGGCAAGGGGTATCACGTGACAAATTTGATCAACAATTTCAAGCAGCACGTGAACAATTATTAATGGATTTACGTAAAGAATACACAGATCTAGTTACAAAAATTGGTGAAGTAGTTGAAAGCTATATTAACCAAGATAAAAATATGATTATTGATTAAGGAGGAACAAATTTATGAATTTTCAAACAGACACAGTTACATCTTCATTCGATGCTAGTGCATCTATGAACGCGATGCAAGGTGAAAGAGATGGACAAAGAACTGGTAATTTAGGTTCTGCATATAACACAATGGTTAGCAATGGCCAAAATTCACTTATGGGTTGGGCAACAGAACAACTAGGTTTTGGTGGATATGATAGTAGTGTAGTAGGTATTAATGTCAATGAAATCAATTCAATGATTAATGCTATTACTGATTATTGTACTGCTATTGAAACTTATCTAAGAGATTTAAATCCAGCTGCTGATTCTGAATTAGCATTCAAAGGTGAAGAAGTAAAATCCGCATTAAATACTTACATGGAAAATGTAAAAACATATTGTATAAATCTAGTATCACAATTATTAGCATTTAATGATAAATTAAGAGATGTAAGAAATCAATGGCAACAATATACTTCTAATTTGGCTGGAAACATCAATTCTACATCTGGCCAATATGCTACTGGTACAAGATATACCGAATCTATCCAATAATTTAGATGGCCAGTTTACAAGCACTTTATCGGTCACTTAATGAATATCAAAGATTTAAAGGTTCTCTAGAAGATATTCTAGCTAATCTAAAGAATTCTTTAGAACCATTAGATCAAGCATCAAAGTATTTGCAAGAAACATTTTTATATGATGATTACAGTGCCGATAATAAAAAGATAACTAGTAATCGTAGTAAAGTTAATGATATGATAGTTACGGTAGAACAAGTTGTATTACCCGAAGTAAATCGTAAGATATCTTCGATTAATAGGCAAATTGCAGATGAGGAAATGGCCCAAGCTCTAAATGCTAATATTTAGATTGGGCTTTCACTTATCTTAAGGAGGGTGCCATGGAACTAAAGGCTAATACCGAACAAATGAAAGAATATGGTCAGGAATTAGTTAAAATTAGCGATGATACCAACAAACAAATTGAACTACTTTTTTCTAAAATTAGACATCTAGTAGCTGATGGCGTTTGGCAAGGAATAAGTGCTAATAAATATTATGAGAAAATAATGCCTGAAAAAGAAAACTTATTAGAGTTTAATAAAAATTTTTGCAAATATGGAACAAATTTGATAAAGTGTAGTGAAAATCTAGAACAAATAGCTAAAGGATATCGATAATTATGAGTAAAATTTATATAGATTATGAGGATAAATTAGTAAATCATAATTTAAGAGATGCTATTAACTATTTAAAAAACGCTAATAACACAAACTTAAATATTCCATATGGCTTTAGTAAGGCAAATAATGTAAGGCAAATAGAAAGTAGCTTAAATGCAACTTATAATGATTTAAATAATATTTTAAAGTGGCTAGAAACTAGTCAAAAAAACTATAGCGAATTTGTTGCAGATTCTATTCAAGATGTAACTAAAATAGAAAGAGTAAAAATTAAAAGTGCTAGTAGTATTGTAAGATAAAGAATAAAAAGGAGGTAAAAATAATGGAAGAAAAATATTTACCTATTGGGTCAGTTGTTACTGTCAAAGGATTAAATAAAAAAGTAATGATTATAGGTTACTATTCTTTAGAATATCAAAATTCTGTTAAAATCTATGATTATGTAGGATGCAATTATCCTGAAGGAATGCTTATGAAAAATAATATGTTTTCATTTAATCATTCTGATATTACTAATTGTGATTTTGTAGGTTTTAAAGATGCATCATACGAAACTCTAAATAAAAACCTTAATAGTCAACTAAATACTGATACTAAGGATATGGAACAACCTAAAAATTTCTTGAATTTAAAATTTGATGAAAATGGCGTAGTAGTATATGAAGAATTAAGTCCTGTTAAAAAGGCCCCAGAAGTTGTAAAAAATACTCCAGTTATTAATCCGTTTGAAGTTAAAAGCCCAGCTCCTGAGGCAAAAAGTAAGACTCCAGTTATGAAAAACGACTTTGTTTTTGATGAAAATGGTTTCGTAGTAGAAGATAATACTGCTAAAGAAAACAAAAAAGACATTGAAAGTAACTTTAAATATACATTCGATGAAAATGGCTTTGTTACTGGTGAAGAAAAGCTTGATGGAAATACTGCTGATACATCAACTGGTGAAATTCAATATTTATTTGATGAAAACGGTTTTGTAGTTGGAGAACAACAAAAAAATGCTACTACCGAAGCAAAACCTGCTGTTCCAAAATACACATTCGATGAATTTGGTTTTGTAACTGGTGATTCAACAGTTAAAGAAGAACCAACACCAAGCAAGGATACAAAACCTAAATCTGAAAAAAAAGATGAATATCAAATGCCCCATTATCGTTTTGATGAAAATGGCGTAATAATTAGTGAATAGAAGTTTTACGAAGTGGTTATACTACTTCTTTTTTTTTATTCAAAAAAATGCTATATTATTAATGGTGATTTTGTTATGAAAACAGTTTTAATTACTGGTGCTTCAAGAGGACTAGGAGCAAGTATAGCAAGAATTTTTGCTAAAAATAATTATAATGTTATTATTAATTATAAAGAATCTACGCAACTAGCAGAAAACTTAAAGAATGAGTTGGAAAGTAACTTTAATGTTAAAGTATTATTAGTTAAAGCCGATATATCTAATGAAAATGAAGTAAAAAATATGTTCCAAAAAGTAATTGGTTTTTCTTCTAAAATTGATGTATTAGTAAATAATGCTAGTATTGCTTTGGATAACGATTTAACAAGTAAAGATGCTTCCGAATTTAAGCGTGTCCTAGATGTCAATTTACTTGGTACTTATCTAGTTACAAAATATTCTCTAGACTTATTTGATACTGGTGCAATTATCAATGTATCTAGTACTAACGGTATTGATACTGGTTACATAGAATCAATTGATTATGACGCATCTAAAGCTGGTGTTATATCCCTGACACATGATTTTGCTCGCTTGCTTGCGCCAAATATTCGAGTTAATGCCGTAGCACCAGGATGGATTAATACCGATATGACTAGTAATTTAAACCCTGATTTCAAAAAAGCGGAAGAATCCAAAATACTTTTAAAAAGATTTGCAGATCCAGAAGAAGTAGCGAAAGTCGTCTACTTTTTAGCAAGTGATGATGCAAGTTACATAAATGATACAATAATTAGAGTGGATGGTGGTAAGAATGTTTGATTTAAAAGAAGTCGAAAAAACAATTGCTCCAATACTAAAAAGAATAGATGATATTGCTTATTCTAACAGTAAAAAGGTTTTAGATGCATTCTGGAGCGAATTTGTTAGTGAAATTCATTTTAATGGTACAACTGGATATGGTTATGGTGACTTAGGACGAGATACTTTAGAAAGAGTTTACGCTGATATTTTTAAAGCGGAAGATGCATTAGTTAGAAATCAATTTATATCGGGAACTCATGCCTTAAGTACAGCGTTTTTTGCTCTATTAAGACCCAACGACACTCTTTTATCTATTACAGGTAAACCATATGATACTCTAGATTCCGTAATAGGTTTTAATGATAATGCTAGTAGTTTAAAATCATTTGGAATAAATTATGAACAAATTGACTTAATTGATAATGATTTTGATTATGAAAGTATTAAGAGCAGAGTAGCTAAAAATGATATTAAAGTAATTGAAATACAACGATCAATTGGTTATTCATTAAGAAAAAGTATTAGTATAGAAATGTTAGAAAAAGTTATTAAATTAATAAGAGAAGTAAATAAAGATGTAATTATTATGGTTGATAACTGTTACTGTGAGTTTGTTTCTACTAAAGAACCAATAGAACTTGGTGCAGATATTTGTGTGGGCTCTCTAATTAAAAATTTAGGTGGTGGTATCGCATCAAATGGCGCATATATTGTAGGGAGAAAAGACTTAATTCACTTGTGTAGTGAAAGATTAAATGTTGCTGGTGAAGCGAAAGAAGTGGGCCCATCACTGGGAGCAACCAAAAGTTTTTTTCAAGGCCTTTATATGGCTCCATCAGTTGTTGCTAGCAGTTTAAAAATGGCAGTATTAGCTTCATATTTACTTGAAGATTTAGGATATACAGTAAGCCCAAAATGGAATGAAGAAAGGACGGACATAGTTCAAACTATAACCTTTAATGATGAAAATAAATTAATTAAATTTGTCCAAGGAATTCAAAAAGGTAGTGCCATTGATGCAAATGCCCTAGCGCAAGCATCTGACATGCCAGGATATGATGATAAAATAATTATGGCATCTGGTTCATTTACCCAAGGATCATCAATTGAACTATCTTGTGATGGTCCAATACGTCCACCATATGTCGCTTATCTTCAAGGAAGTCTTACATATGAATATGGTAAGATAGGTATATTAAAAGCCATTGAAAATTTGGAAAATTAAAAAGGTCGCAATTTCTGCAGCCTATTTTGTTAACGTAAATTTTAGTTCAGGATTTCTTGTTTCTTCTTCACTCCAAGTTCTACGATCATTTTTAAAATCTACCAATCTCAAAGCGTTACCTAAAGCCATTAAGAAACTTACTGGTTGTCTAAGTTCGCTCCATTTTTCTCCAGTATCTAAATATTTCATTTCTTCGTAAGTAGTTGCATGGTGTACCATAAAAATAAGTTCGTATATTTCATTAGAATGACTTATCAATTTTTCTGAATCAAATGTATAATCGACCATTAATGCTTCTCCTAAAACATTACCTGTCTTTTCCCATGGTCTAGGTCCCCCAGCAAGACAATCTCCCCATATATCTCTTACTCTTTTAGCAAATTCTTTAGCAATAGATGTCTTAACAATTTCTTGCTTTTTTGTCTTGTTATCTAAATCTTTCATAAAATCAATTAAATACAATATAAAATCTGTATCTATATATGTAGTTTCGTTTACCTTTTTAGTAGGTAAATCAATTGTAAAATGTTCAAAACTATTATCTTTCATAGTAATTTCCCCCTTTTTTATGCAAGTATTCTAGCATATTTAGCTATATTTGTCAATTCTGGGGAATTGTTCAATCGTTTTGCCTTGTAATAAGAATGAAAATATAATATAATTTAATTAAAGTAGAGTAGTGAGAGGTGTTATATATGAAAAATAAAAAAGGTTTTACTTTAACAGAATTAATTGCTACACTAGCAGTCTTATCAATAATTATGGGAATGGCTGTTGCAGTTATCCTAAATGTCCGTGATAATGTTTTAAAACAAAGTTATGAAAATGTTGTACAACTACTAGAAACAGAAGCATCTAGATATGCCGAAAATACTGGAATAACAACAGTAACAGTTGAAGAATTGATAACTAGTGGATATGTTCTTCCTGATGATGAAACTGATATATACAATCCAGTAAATAATGAAAGTTTGAATTGTTATATTATTAATTCCTCTTATGAAAATGGCGAATATATTTCAACTTTTGGTGAAGATATAGGTAAAAGCGAAGGAACATGTAATATTTATGAAAAAGAAGTTGATTTGTTAATATGTAAATATAATGAAGATATGAGTTCATGTGAAGATTTTGATTCTGATGAATGGTTTGGAAATAATATAACTCTTGGAGTTAAATATCGTAATGGTGATATTCTAAATGATGAATCATACACCTATACTTGGTCAAGTGTAGATGGTGCTAGCAGCAATGAACCCTTTATGACTACTAATACTAGTTTAATAAGTCAAGGTGCATATACAGTTAAAGTATCTTTCGAAGATAATAAAGTGAGTCAAGCCAGTAAAGAAATTAAAATAGATATGCAACCTCCAGTTATAGTAGACTCTGTTATCACTGGAGAAGATGGTTCATCTGAAGAATGGGCAAAAGAAAAAAGCGCCGCAATAACAGCAAGTGATTATTCAGGCTCCGGAGTTTTAGGAATTTATGCTGGAGATATAACTGAATGTAGAAAAGATTTAGAGTATATTGATGTTGATGACAATCAAAGTGCTACCATCAAGTTGGCCGAAGGAAATAATAAAGTATGTATAATAGATAAAGCAGGTAATTACAGTGATGGCAGTTATAATATAACTAATGATAAAGTAGATGGAACTGGTGCTGATTGGATACATTTAGAAAAAGATAAAAATACTTATGCTAAAAATGTAACCTTAACTGGGACTGCTCAAGATACAAAGTCAGGGATAGTTGCTTATCAATTTACAACTAAAAACGATGTTTCAGAAAATGATAATTCATGGATTACAATAGATAAAACTAATGAAGAAATAAGGTATACTTATAATGTAACCAGTAATGGAACATATTATTTCTGGGTTAAAGATGCTGTTGGCAATATATCTAGTGCTAGCATTACAATTGAAAACGTTGATGCAGTTGGAGCTGAAAGTATTTCGCTAACTTCTAATACATCAGCATATACCAAATCAGTTACTCTAACAGGTAGAGCAACAGATACATTATCAGGAATTGTAAAATATCAAATAACAACTAGCTCAACTAAACCAAGTAGTGGGTGGAAAAGCGTATCAGCTAGAAGTAGTGTAACAGCTACTAAAAGTATAACCAGTAATGGTACATACTATTTTTGGATTGAAGATGCTGTTGGTAATGCATCAAGTACTAGTTTAAAAGTAAACAATATTGATAATGCTGGACCAACATTAAGTAGTGGAGGAAGAGTAAGTTTAGGCTCATTTACCGCAGCAGTATTTACTGATGTATCTACACCAATCCAAGTTTATTATTATGTAACGACATCCACATCTACTCCATCAGCAAGTGTTATAACTTCAACTAGTAGAACATTTAGTTATTCTTGTGGTAATACATATTATGTGTGGGCAAGAGCAATTGATGCCTTAGGTAACTACACAGTTGTTAGATTAGGTTCTATTTATGGTGGTGATTGTTGTAGTGTTGGTACATATAGATATGACTATTGTAGCAATAGAGGATATGAAGTAGAATCGAGATATAATAGCTGTACAGGAAGAACTGAATATAGAACCACTACCTATGCATGTGAATATGATGATGGTTGTGATTCATGGGGAAGTTGCAAATCTAATAACAAGAAAACTAGAACATGTTATTACTATTATGGCGGTAGAGAATATAGTTATAGCGAAAGAAAAAGCTGTACTTATACTGGTGGTTCATCAGGTGGATCATCTGGAGGTTCATCAGGTGGATCAAGCTCATCAAAAGATGATTATCCGACTAGTTATGAAGCACACCGAGAATGCTCAAACTTATCCAATGCCAGTTGCTCAAAATTAGGATATAGAGGCGGGGGTGTATGTGAAGCAAACTCAGGAGCTTATTCAGTATGTGGTAGTGCAAAATATATTTGTTATTGTTGTAATAATTATGATTATTTAGGTCAAAAGATTAAGTGGAATGGCAAAGGTTCATGCAAGGTGGTCTAATGAATAAGAAAAACGTATTGATTATTTGTGGAACTTTGATTTTAGCAATCGCTTTAGGAGTAGTACTATTTTTGGTGTTAGAAAAAAATGACAAAAATGTTGCAGAGGAAAATAAACCTCAAGATTTTGAAGAATTTTTAGCAACTGCAATAGATGAAATTAATGAATTAAATTCTGTGTTAACTAGTGAAAATGTAAGTGATACAAATTCTTATGAAAATGAAAATGGTTTTATGTGTAAAAACTATATTGGTGACGATGAAAAAAATATTATCGATAGATTAAATAACTTATACCATAATCCATTTGAAGAAGATGGTTATTTTGAATTAATTGAAAATGAGGAAACCGGTGAAGAAGATTTATATGTTTGTCTTCCAGAAGGTTGCACACCAAAAGTGCTTGACTATGCTACCGGTGAAATTATCATTGATGAAGAAGATGAAAATTCCCGATATGTAAATTTTGGGGGAGCAGAATATGGTGCTAATCTTTACGATGGAAAGTGGAAATTCACTTTTCCTGTAACAATATGCAGTTTAAACTTTTTGATTAATGAAGAAAACACTCAAGAAAGTGAGAACAATTAAAGTTCTCATTTTATTTGACAAAAATTTCAAAAAAATTAGCAGTTATATATTGACAAGTGCTAAGCATAATATTATAATGTATTTAGCACTGTGAAAGATTAAGTGCTAAAGAGGTGAGATTATGGATGAAAGAAGAAATAATCTCTTAAAAGAAATTGTTGAAGTTTACATTAAAACTGCTAAACCGGTAGGATCAAAAGCCTTATGTAGTAAGTTTAATTGTTCAAGCGCAACAATTCGCAATGAGATGGCTATTCTTGAAGATTTAGGTTATATTGAAAAAAACCATGTATCTTCTGGTAGGGTACCTAGTGAAGCGGGATACCGTTATTATGTCGAACATCTAATGGAAGCAGAAAAAATTACTGGTAGTGATATGTTAAAGTTACAAAAGATATTTGCTAATAACGAAATAGAATTAAGCGATGCTATTACCAAATGTATGGAAATAATTAGTGATATAACTAATTATACAAGCATTGTTTTAGGTAAGAGTAGTGCTGATAATAATCTATTACAGGTAAATATTATTGCTTTAAACGATTCCCAAGTAGTTGCTGTAGTATGTACTGATAAAGGTAATGTTGAAAATAAAATGTTTAATCTTCCAGGAAACATTAATGTTAATGAGGTAATTAAAACTAGTGAAATAATTAATAAAATGCTAGTTGGAACCCCTATTAATGAAGTAAGTACAAGAATGGAAAGCGAGGTTAAACCAGTTATTAAAAGACAAATTAGACAGTATGAAACAGTATATAATATATTCTATGATGCTTTTAATGATTTTGTAAATAATAATAGCAGTATTCATGTATCAGGGCGCGCTAAGATATTTGAACAGCCGGAATATAACGACGTTGCTGAACTTAAAAGACTAGCCAATAAATTAGAAGATACTAACTTTATTGAAAAAGTAAGTAAAAATGATACTGACGATGAAAACGAAATTAAAATCTACATTGGTGATGAATCAGAATTTGATCCTAATGTAACTATCATTAGAAAAAAATATCACATAGATGGCGAAGAAGGTACAATTGCTGTTATTGGTCCAAAAAGAATGGATTATGGACGTATTGTAAGCTTACTCGAATATGTTGATAAAAAACTAGATAGTAGAAAGGAAAAAGATGGAAAAAACTGAAGAAAAAGTAAAAGTTAAAAGTGTTAAAGAAAAAAAGAAGCCTACAAAGAAAAAAGTAAATAAGGATAGTGAAATAGAAAAAAAATTAAGAGAAGAAAACACTAGTCTTAATGAAAAAGTCTTAAGAATAAGTGCAGAAATGCAAAATATGCGTAGAAGATATGAATCAGAAATTAGTGATATCTACAAGTATGAAGGCGAAGAATTAATTATTAAGTTACTAGCAATTGTTGATAATTTTGAACGGGCAATTAGTCTTGATGATCGTGATTTAACTGATGAACTATCTAAGTTCCTAAGTGGCTTTAAGATGATTTATACAAACCTACTTAATATTCTTGATAGTATGGAAGTTAAAGTAATAGATTGTAAAGGTTTAGAATTTGATCCCAATAAAATGGAAGCGGTTTTAACGGAAAAAGATGAAAATGTACCAGCAAATATGGTACTAGAAGTATTGCAAAAAGGATATACATATAAAGATAAAGTTATTCGTGTTGCCATGGTTAAGGTAAGTATTTAATGGATAATACGAAGTATATTGATACAAATTCATGGGAAATATGTGATACTCCAGGGAATTTTATTCCAGTTGATAAAGGCATTGCCAAAACAATATGTACTTTAAATAAAAAAGGATATAATACTAAGTCTAGTTGTGAAGGTCATCATGATATTAGATTTGTAGATATGGATGATGTTGATATTGCATATTTAGATGAATTTAAGAATGATCCTCGTGCCATAATTAAAGAAATTAGAGATGATTCCTTTGATTATTGGACAGAGATTTATGGAACTTCAATTTATATATTGTTTAATGACTCTTATAAATTCGCAAGTCTTCCAAAAGGCTTTAAATTAGAAGATGGCAACTGTTTAAGACATAATATTGAGTATTATGATAATAATTTAAAAAGACGTGCCATACCTCTGATAAATGAAGAAATAAAAAAATACAATAAAATACTCTATGAATGGGCAAGTAACTTGCCAAATATAAGAAAGGATGATTAAATATGAGTAAAATAATAGGTATTGACTTAGGAACTACTAACTCATGTGTAGCAGTTCTAGAAGGGGGAGAACCAAAGGTTATTCCAAATGCTGAAGGAAATCGTACAACTCCATCAGTAGTAGCCTTTAAAGGTGATGAAGAATTAGTTGGGGAAGTTGCTAAAAGACAAGCAGTAACTAATGTTAAAAATACAATCTCTTCAATTAAAAGAAAAATGGGTACTAGTGAAAAAGTAGAAGCAAATGGTAAGAAGTGGACACCAGAAGAAATTAGTGCTAAGATTTTAGGCAAATTAAAAAGTGACGCTGAAAGTTATTTAGGAGAAAAAGTAACTAAAGCAGTTATTACAGTTCCTGCATACTTTAATGATGCTCAAAGACAAGCAACTAAGAATGCTGGTAAAATAGCTGGTCTTGAAGTAGAAAGAATTATCAATGAACCAACCGCTGCAGCACTTGCTTATGGCCTTGATAAACAAGATAAATTACAAACTATTTTAGTTTACGACCTTGGTGGTGGTACATTCGATGTATCTATACTAGAATTAGGTGATGGTGTATTCGAAGTTAAAGCAACTAGTGGTAACAATAAACTAGGTGGAGATGACTTCGATCAAAGAATAGTTGATTATTTAGTTTCTGAATTCAAAAAAGAAAATGGAATCGACTTATCTAAAGATTCTATGGCAATGCAAAGAATCAAAGATGCTGCTGAAAAAGCTAAGAAAGACTTATCAAGCACAACTAACGCATCTATAAGCTTACCATTCATTGCCCAAAATGATGATGGCCCAGTACACATGGATGTAACATTATCTAAAGCCAAATTTGAAGATTTATGCCGTGACTTATTCGATTCAACTCTTGAACCAGTAAGAAATGCCCTTAAAGATGCTAAATTAAAAGCTAAAGATATCGATAAAGTAATATTAGTTGGTGGATCAACTCGTATTCCATATATTCAAGAATTAGTTAAGAAGGAATTAGGACAAGAACCAAATAAGAGTGTTAACCCAGATGAAGTTGTTGCTATGGGTGCTGCAATTCAAGGTGGTGTTTTAACTGGTGAAGTTGATGATATCGTTTTACTTGACGTTACACCACTTTCACTTGGACTTGAAACTCTTGGTAATGTAATGACTGTCTTAATTCCAAGAAATACAACAATTCCTACAAGTAAATCACAAGTATTTTCTACTGCTGTAGATAACCAACCTGCTGTTGATATTCATGTCCTACAAGGTGAAAGACCAATGGCTAGTGATAACAAGACTCTAGGAAACTTCCAACTTACAAATATTCCACCAGCAAGACGTGGAGTACCTCAAATCGAAGTTAAATTTGATATCGATGCTAATGGTATTGTTAATGTAACTGCTAAAGATTTAGGTACAAATAAAGAACAATCAATTACCATTACATCTTCAACTAATCTAACTGATGAAGAAATCGATAAGATGGTAAAAGAAGCAGAAGCTAATAAGGAAGCTGATGAAAAACGTAAAGAAGAAGCAGAAATTAGAAATGAAGCTGACTCAAGTGTATTTGCTTGTGAAAAAGCTCTATCTGACTTAGGAGATAAAGTAGATAAGAAAGATAAAGAAAAAGCTGAAGAATTGATTGAAGAAGTTAAGAAAACTCTTGAAGGAACTGATACTGATGAAATCAAGAAGAAAACTGAAGAATTAAATAAAGTTGCTATGGACTTAGCAGGTAAAGTATATGAACAAGCTGCTAAAGAAGCTAAAGAAAATGAAGCATCTAGTGATAATAATAGTAATGATGATGATCATGAAAAAGTAGAAGATGCAACTTATGAAGAAAAATAATAAATAAAGTTTTTAAGGAAGAGAGAGCTTAACTCTCTCTTTACTTGGTTAGGAGATACATGAAAAAAGAACGAATAGAAACAATACTTAATGAACTAACTTCTACTGGTGCAGACTACGCGGAAGTATTTTTAGAAGATAAGACTACTAAAGTATTTAATTATATTGATAAAAAGTTAGATAGTTTAACTATAAATGATAGTAATGGTATTGGTTTAAGGATAGCTTTAGATAATCAAGTATATTATGGTGCTACTAATGATTTTAGTAGTAAAGGAATTAAAGAAGTAATTGGTAATTTAACTAAGAATATAGATAGTAAAGTAAAATTTGAAAACATTAAACTTAATAAGTTAAAAAAATATATAAATGATACTAATACTCATTATACGGATACTGATATTAAAGATAAACTAGCCAGTATTGATGCAAAAGTTTGGCCGAAGGATAAAAGAATTAGTCAAGTTAATATAAGGTTTGCTAGTACAATACAAGATGTTACAATTGCTAATCATACAGGATTATATAAATATGAAAATAGAATTAGAAGTAGAATATTTATTATCATCAACTTTAAAGATGGCGAAAAACTAGCTAATGTTTATTATAGCAAAGGATTATCTAGTAGTGCAGATATTCTTGATGGTATTAATTATGATGAAGTAATCGATGAACTTGTTAAGGAAGGATTAGATAAATTATATGCTAAGCCTTGCCCTGGAGGAGTTATGCCAGTAGTAATTGGTCCTGGCTTTGGGGGAGTAATATTTCATGAAGCTTGTGGGCACGCTATGGAGGCAACTAGTGTTGCTGATGGAATGTCTGTTTTATCTCATGATTTAAATAAAAAAGTGGCATCTGATATTGTGAATATCATTGATGATGGAACTCTTGATAAAGAATGGGGAAGCACCAAAATTGATGATGAAGGGTGTGAAACTAAACGTAATGTTTTAATTAAAGATGGCGTTTTAGTTGGATACTTGATAGATGAAATCAATAATAGGAAGATGAATATGCAAGTAACTGGAAGTGGCAGAAGAGAATCATACTTATTTGCTCCAACTTCGCGGATGAATAATACTTATTTACTTCCAGGAAATGATTCATTTGAGAATATGATTAAAAGTATCAAATTAGGACTTTATGCCAAAAGACTTGGTGGTGGTCAAGTAAGTCCTGAAACTGGTGAGTTTAACTTTGGTTGTGATCTTGCCTATATGATTAGAGATGGTAAAATTGCGGAATGTGTAAAATCTGCAAGCCTTATTGGAACTACTAAAGAAATATTACAAAATGTCGAAATGATTAGTGATGATTTAGCTTTAGGGCCAGGTATGTGTGGATCTAATAGTGGAAGCGTTCCAGTAAATGTTGGAGAACCGACGATTAAAGTAAGTAGTATTTTAGTGGGAGGTGAACAAAGTGCAAACTAAACTTATTAACCTTGCTAAAGAAAGAGATATTGATTTAGAAATAAATGAAAGTAAAACAGAAAGTGTTGATATTGGTGTTTTGAATAAACAAGAAAAACATTATCAAGTAACTAATGTCAAAAGTTATCTTATTAAAGCAATTAAAAATAACAAATGTGTAAAATTAGAAGTTGAAAGTTTAAAGAATCCCGAAAAAATATTAGATAATATAGAAACAATATTAGATATTCAAGATAATGATAATAAAAATTATTTAAGTAATGGTAATATTAGTAAATTAAATAAAGATAAAGATGTAACTGATTATAAAAAAGTAAGAGAAGATTTAAAAAGTTTATATAAGTTAAAAGATAATTATCCTTCTTTAGCAAATTTAGAATTAGAGTATGAATATGCTAATAATTATATAACTATAAAAAATAGCAAAAGCAGTCTTAAAAGTAGTGATTATTATCATGTATTTGCAGCGGGTGTTTCAGTTAATGATAAAGAAAAAAGTAAAGCCTCTTACATAACTTATTTTGCTAAAAATTATGATTTTAATGGTTTTAAAGAAGAGATTATTACTTCTCTAGAAGGGTTAAAGTATAAACTTAATAGTACTTCTTTAAAAACAGATCGATATAATATAATTATAAAAAATAACATTGTAGCCGA
>CALVKN010000029.1 GCA_944332715.1 uncultured Bacilli bacterium | reverse complement strand
TCTTGTTCACCATTTAGAGTACCTATTGCAAGACTTGCTGCTGCTCAAGCTGCAATAAGAAGAAAAAGAAATAAATAACTTATAAATTGTTTTAGATGAAAACTTTATCGAAATGATAGAGTTTTCTTTTATTTACATAAAATTACGTTTTTCGTACAATTTGTACGAAAAACATTGAAAAATATGTACATTTTGTACGAAAAGTACTATTATTACTAGAGGTTTGTTAAATACTAGATTAAAGGATTTTTATGATGTTTATGTATTAATTAATACAAAAATTAATGATTTGGATAGAAGTAATTTGATTAAAGCGATTAAAAATATTTTTAAAAGGAGAGAAACAAATTTTGATTTAGAACAATTTAATGAACTTATTAATGATTTAAGCGATGATAATAATATGAATAATTTGTGGAGTGTATATGTTTTAAAAAATCCATATGCAAAAAATGTGAAATTTGAAGATACAATTAATGCACTAAAAAAAATAGTTGAAATATTAGAATTAGAAGTGGTTGCAACATAGTAAAACGAACTTTTTCTATTGTTCCAGAATTGAGTAAAAAACTTTGAATTTGAAAATAAATAAAATTAATAAACATAACAATATTATCATATTTTTAAATAAAGGTGATAATATTGTTTTTTAATGAAATTCATACACGGATAAGATATGTATTTTTGGTTGTAGCAATTGTTTTAATTATTGCGATTGCTAAAGTTTTTTATATTCAAGTATTTGCTTATGATAAGTTAAGTACACTAGCAGAATCATTATGGAGTAGGGAACTACCAATATCTGCTGATAGAGGGGAAATAGTTGACCGTAATGGGACCTTACTTGCAACAAATATTACAACTACTTCCCTAGTGGTAATACCTAATCAAATAGTAGATAAGGAAGATGCCGCTAAAAAGCTTAGTGATATTTTAGGTAGTGATTATGATGATATGCTTGAACATTTATCTAAAAAAACTTCGATTGAAAGAGTGCATCCGGAAGGAAGACAACTTGATTATGAGACAGCAGAGAAAATAGATGCTTTAAAAATAGATGGGGTTTATTTGGTTAAAGAATCTAAACGATATTATCCTTATGGAGATTTACTTAGTCATGTGTTAGGTTATGTTGGTATTGATAATCAAGGTTTGTCAGGATTAGAACTCATGTTTGATGATTATTTAACTGGTGAAGATGGTTCAATAAAATATTTTTCAGATGGTAAGGGACATAAGTTGGAACTTGCCGAAATATATGAGGCTCCAACTAGTGGAATAACACTAGAACTTACTATCGATATAGAATTACAACAAGCAGTAGAAAATGAACTAGATAATGCTATGAGTAAATATGATGCAGATAGTGCCATTGCAATTGCGATGGATCCTAATACTGGGGAAGTACTGGCCATGGCAAGCAGGCCTAATTTCGATTCAAATAATTATCAAGATTATAGTACAGAAGTTATAAATAGAAATTTACCAATATGGATGACTTTTGAACCTGGATCAACATTTAAGCACGTACCTACCATACAGTGACCATATAAAACAAAGGAAAGAGAGCATTCTCTTTCCTTTAGTTTTCTTCATCTTCTTCAACTGTTTCTACATCGTTAAATAGTTTTTTTGTATTTGTGTGATACCTATATTGGTATACTTCTAGTTCTCTTTTAAGAGCTAATTCGAGTTCTGTATATTTTGCTTCCATTAGTGTTAGCAATAGACAAATGTCTGCTTGAGCACCTAATGGAATAACCGGAATTGTTAATTGTCTAAAGTCTTCAAGTCTAATATAGTTAGTAGGTGAAGAAGTGTTATTATAGTATCTTTTGATATGTTTATTGATTTTTTCTACAAAGTAGTCTGATTCTAATACATATCTTAGATATACAGGCGTTACTTCATCTTCTATATCTTTGAATGGTCTTAGACGAAATACTCCATCAGAAAATATAAAGTTAGGTTTATCTACTATAGCCGTCTTAGTACCTTTTGAGTAAATAGCGAATAATACATCATCCTTTTTCAACTTTCCTTTACTAATGAACTCATCTAAGTCTTCTTTTCTTATTCTTTCTGTATGAATACTTTTGTTTTCTTTGATATACATTAGCGAATTGTCTTCTATAACAGTTCCATATTGTATTTCTTTTGTAGTAATATAGCGATATGGGAAATTATCATTGGTATCTATTTTCATATCCTTTATCTTAGAGCCAGCGATTATATCAGCAATACCATCTAATGGAACCATTTTAATTTGTTCGCTTTGTTTTAGTTGCTCTATAGCATCAGATATACATTTATTAACTCTTTTAATATTTGTATTATATTTTAAACGTGATTTATAATTCGTTTCTTCTTCATTCTCATAAATGAAATCTGATAAGCATACATCTTCAATGGTTGTAAATGTATGTTCTTTATTGTAATTTATGTAGTCACAAATATTTAATGAGTAATTATGATTTGATATTTCTTCTGGGGTTGCTAGATATGATAAATTGTCTATAGAGTTTCTATTTAATATAAGCTCTATAATGTTATCAATGTTTTCATCACTAAAAGTTACTTGATTGCTATTCTTAGTGCATATGTTGCCGGCATCAATAAATAATATGTTGTTGTCTGTTTTGTTTTTTCGAATCAGAAATAGACATGTGCCGGTATCAGTTCTTAGGAACATCTTTCTAGGTAGTAGTATTATTGTATCTATTTGATTGCTATCAACTAGATGTTTTTTTACTGCAGTTTCTTCAGGATTTGATCTGGATAACATGTTTGGCGTGTCAATTGCCAATGCTAATCCATTTTTATTTAATGTATATATGATGTGGTATATGAATGCCCAATCAGCTAACGCTTGATTAGGAAGAGGTTTGTCTTTGAATCTCTCATCGTCTTCTCTTAGAGCAGCTTTATCCCATTCTATTCCAAAAGGTGGGTTAGCAAATATCAAATCGTACTTTTCCTTTTCTTCTTTATCATAAGTTAGCAATGTATCGCATTGAGTAATTTTAAAGTCCCTTACATTGTGTACTATCATATTCATTCTACACAAAATAGTAGGTATTGCATTTAATTCTTTGCCATAGAAAGGTATAGTATTATTGTATCTTGCATATTCAGTTAATAATGAACCGCTTCCACAAGTAGGATCATAGATATTACTTGGATCAGTAATATATTGATCTGCGATCTTTTTTAATAGTTTTACTACTGATGGTTGAGTATAGAATATACCATTTTTAAGACTCATATTATTGTTTGTGTCCTTATTGTTCAATAAGAATTCAAAGATATTACCAAACAAATCATAGTCAGATTTGTTAATATCATAATCAATTTCTGATATAGCTTTTAGTATAGTCGAATAAATATTGCTCCTTATATTTTGGCTAGTTCCAATACCTTCTGCTTCAGTATCTATGTTTCTAAAGATTTCACATATATCATATTTAGAAGATTGTTTGATATTCTTAAATATTGAGTTTAATGTTGAATCTAAACGACTACTATTCAATTCTTTAGCTACGATATTTTGAAATAAGTCTTCTGGGTATATGAAGAAATCTATATCACTTTGAACTTGAGATTTATATGCTTCCGCTTCATTGTTGTTTAGTTCAATGTAATTTATATTGAAGTTAGTTTGAATATGATTGATTATATTTTCAGAAAGAAAACGATAGAACAAGATTAAGTATATGTATTTTTCATAACTAGTTATATCCTGACCTTTGTTATATCCTTTCAAAGCTTTTTTTAAGTTTTTTGTGATTGTTCCAATACTTTTCATTTTTGCCATTATAACACCTCCATTTAATCAGTAAGTATTATACCACTTTTTAACCGATTTTAGAATGTAACTACAATAATCAATGTTATTAGTTTAAATATCCCAATCTATATATCTGTCTTTTTGATTAGTTAAAATATATCCCAAGTAACACTAGGAAAGTTTTTGAAGTGAATCATGACGATTGAATATGCTCTGAAATATTTTAGTTTTTATAATAATTAATACCACTTTTTGTATATTTTAGAGTAAATTGGTGACTAGATTTCGTACAATACTATGACAATTGTTAGATTACCTTTCGAGTTTATTATGATGTTTTTCACTTTTTTGATAGTTTAGTGAAAAATATCATTTAGATTTCGTATAGTAATGTGACAGTTGATGGATTGTCTGGTTAGTTCTTCACCTTCACAACTTTTAAGATAATCCATCAAGAATTGTCAGTTTGATTTTATATTACTATGATGGTTGATGAATCATCGGATTTACAGCGACGTTTTTACAACTTAGTACGAGATTGCCTACTCGGAAAACGCAATAACAATAATAAAGATATTAATAATAATACTAACAATCATAAGGCTATTATTTCAAAAGAAAGATTTAAAGCAAAGAGAGATTTAGATGATGGGGATATTTAAACATTAAGAACACAGGAACCCCAATTATATTAAGTATCGACGTACAGATGCTCATATAGAGACAACTTATGTATGAGTATCTATATAAGTAGATATAGTAAGGTTTAATTATATTGATAATTTAATTGATTATCGTCAATTGGATTTCGTATATTAATATGACGATTAATGAATCGTCGGATTTACAGCGACGTTTTTACAACTTTGTGCGAGACTGCCAACTCGTTAAACGCAATAACAATAATAAAGATATTAATAATAATACTAACAATCATAATGCTATTATTTCAAAAGAAAGATTTAAAGCAAAGAGAGATTTAGATGGTAGGGATTAGCTTATAGATACAATTCTATAGGAATAAGAATTTTAGATAATGATATTAGTGATTTAGATGGTAGGAATCCCAATTAATAGTATCGACGTACAAATTCACTAGAAGATGTATATGCAGATATAAGATGATTATTTTATTTGATTAAGCTGGTCAAGCGGAGATTTTGAAGTGACTATGGTTATTTATACTAGTTTTACTTTAGAGTCTCTTAAACCGGTTTAAAGTTGCTAAATATTTTGAATTTAGAGAGGATTTGATAATGTATGAAAGCACATTGGATTGTTAAGCTTAAGAATCCATTTAACGGAATGAAGCTGGTTGCTTATGAAGATGGACGTGTCTATGTTGATGGAACTGGACCTTTAATTGGTAGACTTAATCTAACCTCTATGGAAAAGATTAGGTATTACATAAACGAGTATGCTCATTATATCAAGGTAGTTGGATATGAAGTTCAGGATATATATGGATTTATAGCCAAGTTCTGGGATAAAAGCAATGTTAAGCGTGATGACCTGGCGGTTAAAGGGTGGCCTTACGAGCGTGAATTCCTAGAAATTATATTTAACAAGAATTCATATCGTAAGTTTTTGATTGGTGATGGTGAGTTTGTTTCTATTATGCATGATTATTTACTAACTTCGTTAGATTAAGCATGCAGAGGAATGAAACTAGTTTTGTTTTTATCAGTAACTGCTGCAGGTGGACCTTGTTCTTGGGATCGTTGCATGAAGCGTTGCTTGAAGCGGTGGATCCAGCGTAGCTTGCAGGAGCACATGTTACCGGTTTTACTTAATCTTATTTTCAAGAACAATACCTAGTATTATTTATACTTTATATGGAATTCTAGTGCAACGAAGTGTGGGTTGCCTTTTCTGCTGTCTTCACAATATGCTGGAGTAAGTAATAATATTTATATTCTGTTCTACTTTCTATTGATTAAGTTTTACTTTTAAGGTTAAATACAAAATCAAAGGTGAATAGAAGATGAAAGATATAAAGATAGATAGATATATTGATAAAACGCTTCCCAAACACCACTACATAACATTGGAACTAGTAAGAAGGGAATTTATCAGCAGTGAATCGGATTTTGATTTATACCTGTATGATGCTCTATTTGAAGAATTATTGTTGAGATATGATTTTAAGACTATAATTGTGGCAGTTAATTACATTGCCACAAAGGTTAAGAATCAAAAATTTTTAGATGAAGAAGGAGCCAAGATCGAGAACTTATATGCCTATTTTAGGACTTCTATTACATTTAACCTAAGAAAGATTACTAATCAGATAGATTTTGATTGGTTGAACGATGATTATGATTGATTTTCCTATTCTTTTTTTACCTTTTTTAGGGTTTTTACAGCTTTTTTATATATTTTGTAGAACATCCTATTGCAGAAATGTTCTTCTATTTTAGAGAGAAACATTACGATTTCGAAATGTCTTGATTTTTGTTTCTTTTCTCTGTTAGTGGGTGTTTCTATTACTTTGTTTGAAAGATTCGCCAAATGGGCAAAGAATGCCGAATCAGGTGGTTATTTGAGAGGAGTTGTACTATGAAAGATAGAACTTGGCTGGTTAAGCTTGAAAGATATGATAAGAACTGGATTACCTTGTATGATGATGCAAATGTATTATGCTGTGGAAGAAAGAAACCTTATGTTTTGAAGAAATCAGCTATGGAAATGGTACAAGAATTGATTAGTGAGTATTCTGCTGATGATTCAATTGCTGATTTTGACCAAGATTGCATTATTAAGTGTAATGCCAATCCGAAATTAGCGAGCCATAATCGTTTGTTTTTTAATCAGATGGTGGCATTATTGTTTGATCCTAGAAGTATTAAGCACCCAGATAGTCGTCTAGGTGCTATAATGGAGGAAATAGAACGTTTAAGAGCAGATGGAACACTAAAAGAAATGATAGAAACAAGTGGTCAAGATGCTGTTATAGATGAATTGATTTTGAAGTTTAGTGATAGAGAGAGCGATTAATGAGTGATTGCTCTTTTTACTTGGTTTTAGAGATGAATTATATGTTTATTTTATCAACTTTTTATGGTACAACATGGTTAGCATGGAGGTAAAATATGTTTAGACCTAAGACTGATGATGATATTACCGAAGAAGAATTTTTAACAATATTATCACCTTTCGTTGATAAATGTCATAAATTCATAGAAAAGAAGATTATACCTGTTTATGTTGCTTACTATATAGCAGAAGCATACAATACAAGTTCTTTAGAAGAGGATACTTATGATATTTTCATAAACTCTGCCTTATGTTCATTTAATATTGAACCTGCTAATTATGAAACTATCAAATCTGATACTACAAAGCTGCTAGAGGATGAATATCACTTAAGAGTAATAAGCGAAGATCCACTAGATTTTGAAAGAATATTCTGATCCTATGTTATTTGACAATAGATGCTTTAGTTGGAATTATAGTTTAAGAATTATTGTTTATTTCATTTAAATAGCTGTATAATTATTTAAAGCACGTTATTATACAAAGCGGATGGTGATGTAATTGAATAAGCTTATTCTTGAGTTTCCTACATTCGAAGAGATAAAAGAAGTTTTATCTAAGGAACTACCTGATATCATTGAGATAACATTTAAGAGTCAAGAAAACAATGCTAAAGAGTTTGAAATAATATATTATTTGGTTAATTGTACTGATTACTTTTTTGAATCGTTAACGCCAACTGATGATTCACGTACAAACTTTATAGCACACTTTAAAAGGAAGAGTTAATTCTCTTCCTTTTCTATGATTAATAGACTTTAATCGATTTTTTTTGTTACGTTACTAGATTCTGGTTCTTCAAATAATTTTGATAACGGTATTCCAAGAACTTTAGCAAACTTATATGTAGTACCGATACTTGCTGTTTGAAATACTTTTTCAGATTCAAGATTTTTTATGAAACTCAAAGCATACAAACTTTTTTCAGCAAGTTGTTCTTGTGTCATACCTGCCTCTTTTCTATACTTTTTTAGATTTTTAGCTAATATTGTGTAAGCATAGTTTTCATCAATTTTGTCTTTATTGTCCATTGTAACCACCTATAACAATTATCTCAATAATAGATTAATTCTTTGGTATGCTGTTCGTAGACTTTTGTGATATAATAATTATGTAGTAAGTTTTCAAGGAAGGAGTTGAGCGGTTATGTTTACCGGAAGATTTGAAGATAGTAGTTTTTTAATCATTATGGAGTCATTGTTTCTTGCTTGTGTTAGTACATTGTTTATTCATAATAACAAGATAATAGCTGATTCTATTTGCGAGGCAACACAAATTCCGTTTGATTTAGAATTGACTGTTATGTCTGCTGGATTCTGAAATAACATTATTATTTTGTTACTTGTTGCTGAAATTATACTTGCTGTTTTATTTATTGAGAAGTTTATCCCAATGTTTGTTGAAAAGTTAGTTTGGGGTTGTTAAATTTAAGGAGTTGTATGTTGTGAAGAAAAATAAGATTGAAAGTAAGAAGAAACATCCTGCCTTAAGATCGTTATGGCAGACATTATTATTGGTGTTGATATTAGTTTTATTTTCATCAATAGTATATTACGTAGATGATATTGGTGATGTTGCAGTAGTATACTCGTATGTTCTTTTAATAAGTGGGATTATTGGTTTTATAATTATACTATTAAATAATTTTGCTGGTAAGAATTATTGGAAGATTTATAGAAACATTACGTTGATAGCAATAGTTGTTTCTGGAGTTACCAGCGGTGTGTATGGATTATATTCAGAGAGTATGAAAGCAAAACGAATATGTGGTAGTAATGGCGACCTTTCTTATTGTGTGAGTGGAGAACCTATTTCCTGTGGTGATGGTAATATAGCGATTCTTAAAGGAAAAGGCTATAAGTGCTTATCTGAAGATGATTATCTAATGAGTATATTGGGAAAATATGATTATCCTTGTATAGAGAAATTTAACAAATATCCAGTGTACGATGAAGATTATTTATCACAGATTGCTATTGATAATCAAAATAGATCGTTTCATGTGTATGAAGGTGAAGACAACATTAATGCTGATTTAATAGAAGCTGAGAAACAATGTGTTCCAACTAAATTAGATAATTTATATTCAGATATGATTAAGTCTAGGAAAGAAAACTTACCTTCTAAATATGATATAAGAGAAAAGGTTAAAGTAACTGCTGGTAATCAGGGGCGTTCTGATACTTGTGCAATTTGGTCAAAGACTAAGGCTTTAGAAATATCCGCACAACTAAAAGGGATAGATTATCAATTCTTGTTAGATTTTGAAAGCAAGATTAATTCTCTAAATATAGATAAAAGTGAGTCATTAGATGCTAGTATAAATAATAGTAATTTAGTTCCCGGTAATTGGAGTTTTATTGGTGGTATCCTTGATGAACGAAATGATGGTGACATTACCTATTTGTCACTTCCTAAAGAACTAAATAACTACTTGGAAGAATATAGATATCTCTATCCAAATGATACAAATAAGTATTATGATAAGTATTCTCAAGATATAGAGATAACAAGAACTAAGCTTTTAGTAATGGATTATGGTAATGCCTTTATATCTTCTCCAAAAGACGAGTTTAATCATGAAATGGTAATTATAGGATGGGATGATTCTAAAGAAGCTTGGCTTGTCTTAAATTCATGGGGTAATACATGGTCAGGATATGATGGATTTGTATCAAATGGTGATGGTACCACATGGATTAAGTATTCAGATTCGAGATTTGAACTATTATCTCCTAATGTTGGTTATGCTATTGAATTAATAAGTAAATAGTTAACATTACATAATAGAAAATTTTGGAAAGGAAGTTAAAGATGGTGATTTAGATGGCTTTGATTAAATGTGTAGAATGTGGGAAAGATATAAGTGATACAACAGAGGAATGTATCCATTGCGGAGCACCTACTTCTATTTCAATTAAAGGTAACCCGAAAAGATATAAGAAATTTATTGTTTTTATAATAGTTGGCATATTGATTTTAATACTTATAATTGTTAGTGTACCTTTTGTTATTAACCATGTAAATAGAGATTTGATGACTTCTTCAACTTTAAGTGCCGAATACTCAGCACCGGAAATGGAATCTATTTATGGTGATGCAATGAGAGCAATATTTAAGTTTGATGAAGATGGTACAGTAACTTTTCAACGTTGCAATTTGAATACTGATACTTGTGCAGAACCTCATTCATATACTTATAAGAAACATAGTCTAGATATAGATATTTATTCTAGTTTAGATTATCTTGTTTATGATTGTCTTCTAAAAGACTCAGGTAAATTCTTACGTTGTGACGATATGAGTGGTAGATATCAAGATTATGCTAAGATAGATTGATTTAATAGTAAGAAAGGAAGATGTTTTTATGGCACTGATTAATTGTAAGAGATGTGGTAAAGAGATTAGCGACAAATCGGTAAAGTGCGTTCATTGTGGCTGTGATACAGAACGTTCTATTCCACATTGTTGTCCAGAGTGTGGTCAAGAATATAATAATATATTGTGTAAGAACTGTGGGTATAGGAATAATGATACCAAAGTTAAAGTTAAAGGTAATAAGCTTTTTCCATTCGTTATTAGTTTTGTATTTGGTTTTGCAACATTTATATTTGTCCTTTTAGAGATGGATAACTTTCTTGGTGCATTCATATTTGCATGTATTGCTTTTTATGTTTCTTTATTGATTTTTGGAGGTGTCAACGTAGGTTCAATTGATGATTTTGATGATTACCTTGCTAGAAATGATTCAGACCCTTATAAAAGAGCTTTATATAAGCAAGTTAAGAAGAGTAACAAGAAGTAGTTATTTCTATGGTATAATATAACATGATGATTGGAGGTTCGATTATGACTAAGAAAATTGGAATTAAGAAGATTGAAACTAATATTCCTTATGATATTTTTATTTCCAGTATAGATGGGATTGCTGGTGCAGTAAAAGGTGTTACTCTAGATGTTTACTTCACTTCTAAGAGAATTTATGAATTAGAAGATACTATGTTTGTTATACTTGATATGTATGATAGTACCAGTGAAATGAAAGCTTTATTAGTTGGTAATAGAGATAAAGAATTTACTTCACTAGTTGATAGCATTAAGATTGATGCTGATGTAAGATATAGAATAAGCGGTAATGTTTCTATACCCTCTGACAATGATGATGTAGAGTTACCTTTTATGAATGATATTAAGAATAATAAGTTGTTTTGTATTTATGCTTTTCAAAGAAACCCTAAATCAGAATATTTTGAATTAAAACAGCTTGCTAAGATGGAGATTGAGAAAGTTCGTAATGGTATAAGTATTGTTCAACAAAGTATTATTAATGTTCTTAAGTCGGATGATAAGAGTATTTCTATGAAAGAACTTCACATTATGTATTGTTATGATGGCGATGATGGGTTTGATTTGGATATACATCAATTTTATGATTTATACGTAAGTCCTTTAATAAAGAGCAAGGAAATTAAGGTGTGTAATTTAAAACAATGCACTAAAGAGAAACCTTTACCAATGACAGAATTTGAGCTTATGTATAATGGTAATTAATAGACAGAGATTAATTCTCTGTTTTTTTGTTAAAGATGCTGTATTTTTTTCTGATATATGTTTTAATGTAGATGATGCTACATATGCTGTAGCACCTACATAACAACATCGAGAACTAGCTATTCTCGTGAAGATACATGATATGGTTTGATTCCGGTTTAAATCATGTATGGTTTATGAGTGAACGATTGCACCAAGTGCAGTAAGCAATCGCCGCCATTTAGATATTTAGTAAGATAGACTTTGTAGTCTGTCTTTTTATTTATTCAAATAAGGGGTGTAAATGAAATCATTTGATTTCTTTTATATTAGAAACTTATCCGAAATACGTTGCTTTTTCCACGAATTTAAGTGATTTATATAAACGAAATGTGAAAGATGTTTTCTTTTACACTTTAGAAAAGAGGTAATTTAATATGGAAAGCAAAGTATGGGGTTACTGCCGCTGTTCCACCAACGAGTCAAAACAAGATGTCAAGTATCAGATTGATGCATTAATTGATAAAGGTGTAGATATATCTAATATAAGGTATGAGTATATTTCTGGTAGGAAGGAACATAGACCTGGACTTGATGCACTATTAGAAGAAATGAATGAGGGTGATACTTTAATAGTTACTGATATTACTCGTTTGTGTAGGAATACAAAGGTTTTGTGTGAAATAATTGATTTGATTATTGCAAAGAAATTTAGGCTTATTGTTGGAAGTATTGATATAGATTGTAGGAATGGTAGTTTAGATCCTATGATTGAAGGTATGCTAAAAATTAACGCGGTTTTTGGGGAGATGGAAGCGAAGCTGAAAATACATCAAATCCATTTAGGATTAGCTACAGCTGTTAAGGCTGGTAAGAAGTTAGGACGTCCTAAGTCAACTTATGATGATATTCCAAAGGTGTTTATGCAGTATTATCCTAAGTATAAGAATGGAACTCTAAACAAAATGGCTTTTGCTAGAGTTACTCAATTATCGTATCCAACTATTTATAAGTACCTAGATATTGTTGAGAATGCTTAGTAGTAGTTATTATTAAGAGAACTTTTTGCTAAAGTTTTCTTTTTTTTTGATTAATCTGAGTTTTATTCAAAATATTTCGTATAACAGTATAGTTGCTTTTTCCATAATGGGCAACTAGAAAGTAAGGTGATTTTAATGAATTATGGTTATTATGAAAAAAGAAGAAGTGAGATGGAAGATTGGGATGTTTATTACGATGTGTATTGTTATGTCCCAGATGACGAGAAAATCTTTTGCGACGAAATAGGTAGTAGTAAAAATTTGGATTATCTCCTTGATATTATGGGAGAAGGTGATAGCCTTCATCTCACTAATCTCTTTGATTTGGGAGGAAGTTGGGATAAGGTTATTAAGGCTTTGTACATTCTTAATGATAATAATATTAGATTGTTTGTTATGAACGATGAGGTTAATCTTGATGATGTAATATATGCAATTACAGGTGCAGAAGTAGCTTAATAAGCTACTTTTTTAATGCTTGATTTTTATTCCCAAGTAGGACTAGGGAGAATTTTCGCACTATTATCTAGTAATGATGTACGTATGTATTTTAGCGAGAATATTTGTGTATTACTGCTTGATAATTCGCTGTTTTTATAAGATTTTTAGCACTTTTTTCAACTTTTTTGCGATTAAAGTGAAAAATGTCCAAACAATTTCTTATAACATACTAGCGAGTGGTGCAGTGCCCATGGTATTAGTGCTTATATATGTTTTGGTTTGCGCTCTCGCTGTGAATATTGGGTAAGTGATTAACATGCTACATTACTTTTGTATTTAGCTTACCTCCTTTTTGGGCTTTATATGAACGTCTCACTTACCCATTTCACTATTTAATGTATTTAAGTCTATTGACAAAGTGATGTATTTAAGCGATTTAATGTTAAAGCTGTTTATGAATTATTCATTTATTTCACACATAGACTTAAGTAGTTTATGAAAGTGAGAAGATTATTATGGATATGAATAAGATAGTGGAAGTGCAAATTCAAATTATTATTAATACAAACCTTTATAAAAAAAATATTATTGATGAGAATACTTTTTCGAAGGCAAATGAAAAGTTACTTAAGATGCTTAAAGCATTAAGGGCAGCATAATATATGTAAACTAAAGTAGCAAAGGAGGAAGATTATGTCCTATGATGAAATAGTATCTGCAGTAATTCGTGGGGAAAACCTTCGTAATCTTCCTCTTCGAGTTACTTATTATTGTAGAGTATCAACTGATAGTGATGTTCAAATTAATTCATTAGAAAATCAATTAGACTATTATAGAAATTATATTAGGTCAAATCCAAACTGGACATTTGTTGAAGGATACTATGATGAAGGAATTACTGGTGTTGTTATTACCAAACGTGATGACTTTAAGCGTATGATACGCGATGCTAAATTAAATAAGTTTGATTTAATTGTGACAAAAGAAGTTTCTAGGTTTGCTCGTGACCTTGAAGATAGTATTCATACAATTAGAGAACTTAAGGAACATGGTGTGGGTTTGTTTTTTGAAAATCAAGCATTAAATACTTTTGATCCAAATTCTGAAATGATTTTAAATACTTTATTTAGTGTAGCGCAAGAAGAATCTAAGAAGCTTTCTTCAAGGGTTAAGTTTGGCCATAAGCAAGCTATGGAAAAAGGTCATGTTCTTGGGTCTAGTAATATTACTGGTTATAAGAAGGATAAATGTAAGCTAGTAATTGTTGAAGAGGAAGCAAAATTCATTAGAACGCTGTTTGAACTATACGCTACAGGAGAATATGGATTTCATAAATTATCAAAGAAACTATCTGCAATGGGTTATTTAAATAAGAAAGGTAGAATGTATGATAAAGATAGTCTTAAGCGTATGATAATGAATCCAAAATATAAAGGTTTTTATAGAAGTCATGAACATGAAATAATGGACTATAGAACCAAAAGAAGAAAGAAACTTCCAATTGAAGAGCAAAAGATTTACAAAACTGAAGAAGAAATTATACCAGCTATTGTATCAGAGGAACTTTGGGATAAGGCAAATGAAATATTAATAACTAGGACAAAGAGTTATCAGAATAATAACTATTGGTCAGGCGGTTTGAAATATCCTTTTAGTTCTAAGATTTATTGTAAGGATTGTAATGCTAATTTTCAAAGATCACATGGTAGTAGGAGAAAGAATAGACCTACATGGAGTTGTGGCATGTATTTACAATATCGTATTGAAGCTTGTGAGTCTCCTATTATTGCAGAGATAGATCTTTATAATATATTGAAGCAAATAATGGATAACATAATTCCAAACAAATCATCAATAGTAGATAATATGCTAGAATTGTATAACAACATTGATAAGACTAATCAGTATGATAAAGATTTAGCAGCGATAGATAAGGATATTAAAGTCATTGAAGACAAGAAAGCACTTGCATTTGATATGGTATTTAATGGAGAACTGACAAGAGATGCTTTAAAAAGTCAATTTGATAGTTTCGAAGAAAATCTGCAAAGACTTAAGAACCGCAAAGAAGAAGTATTGAAGCAGATTGAAATACTAAAACAAAGTAATGACAATATAGATAAGATGTCAAAATCTATTCAAGAGGAGATTGATGGTGGCTCTATAGAAGAATTTATCAGAAAGTTTGTAGATGAAATTATTGTATCCAAAGTGGATGGCGATAGATATAATATAAAACTAGATATATTCTTGAATTTATTTGGTACAGAAAGATCGCATACTAAAGGAGCAAAATATATAGGTGGACCTCTTGAAAATGAAATATTATATATGGAAAACCAAAAGTGTGATACTATTGAGCACAAGAGAACAGAACATACACCAAATCAATTTACTTATGATGTTTATGTAGAAACATTGTAAGTATTTTTTTTGTGTTATACTTCATTTATAATATGAATCTTTAGCTGTGTCGGAATGGTAGGAACGTTTAAAATAATTACTCTTAGTGCAGCAATTGAAGAAGGATTAGTAAATATTTTTGAAGATAGATATACTGATACTGGTGCTATAACTATTGATGGGGCAACTTTGCATTGTTGGAAGCATGGAGGACATGGAGAACAGTCATATTTGGAAGTTGTTGAAAATAGTTGTAATCTTGGTGTCAATACAGCAACACATATAAATTTCAAGAAAGC
>CALVKN010000028.1 GCA_944332715.1 uncultured Bacilli bacterium | reverse complement strand
TGAGGGGTAATTTTATTAATTTAGAAAACTCATTAATGCATATGGAGTGGTACAAGAAAGATGATTATAAAAAGTTAAATATAAGACCAAACTTGATAAAAGATATAATTGATGATGATAGTTTTAAGCATATTATACTAAAGTAGAGATACATACTCAGGAACAGGATGGAGTACAAGTAATTATAAGGGAAGTATAAGCACAAGCTCAATAGGAGTATATTATTGGAATAATAGTACAAATACAAATACATGGAGCGAGTCAAATTTAAATACAGTGAATTTAAATACAAATTACTTGAATAATATAGGAAGTACATGGTTAAGTAAGATAGCGAACCACCCATGGCAAGTGGGAGGAAATACATGGGCAAACATAGGAAATATAACAGTGAAAAATGCATATACAAATGAAATAGTAAGTCCATCAGCAAATGCGACATATGACGCAAAAATAGGATTAATATATGTGTCAGATTATGGATATGCAGCAAGCCCAGCAGCATGGACATTAAATATGAATGGATATAATAATAGTACAGCAACAAGTAACAACTGGATGTTTATGGGGTTATACGAATGGACAATTTCCCGCAGGGCAGGCACTACGGACGGTGCGTTCCCTGTGAGCAACGCTGGTAATGTGGACTACAACATCGTGCACAGCTACTATGCTGTTCGCCCGTCCTTCTATCTGGAGTCTAGTGTGGAACTTTCCGGCGGTGATGGAAGCCAAGAAAATCCATTTAGAATAGTCGTTTAAAAAACCATGGGGCTTTAAAGTCTCATGGTTTTATAATGTTTCAATATTTAGGCTGGCATTTGGTTGTAATGGTTCAACTGGTGTTATTACTGGTGAATCTAGCGTTTGTTGTGGTGGTTGCATTTGAGTATCAAGGGTTTCAACTGGTGGAGCAACTTGTGGTGTTTCATTTAAGGTATTGATGCTTTGATTATCACCAATAGCAAGATTTGGATTGATATCATTTATAGAAGTATCTGCTGGAGTATCTAATGGTTCGATAACATCAACTGCTTGGGCATCAATAACTTCTGGTGTTGGTGCTTTACCTATAAATGCAGCTTTTAAGTCTTCATCATCTTCACCGATATCGTCATCAACATCAATTACACGTAGTATTTCATCAATGCTTGTAAGACCTGCAACAACTTTTTCTAAGCCATCTTTAAGTAGGCTAGTAACATCACTTCTATCATATACTAAGTGTCTTAGTTCATTTTTACGAATATTATTAGTTATAGCATCACGAATTTCTTGGGTAATAATTAATACTTCATGTAAAGCAACACGACCTGTATAACCATTGATACATTCACTACAACCTTGTGGTGCATAAATTGTATCTATTTGTTGATGTAATACTTTTTCAAATAATACTTTTTCATAATTAGTAGTTGGTCTACTGGTACGGCACTTCGGACATAATCTTTTGACAAGTCTTTGAGAGATTATACCAGTTAGGGCAGAACCAAGCAAGTATCTTTCAACTTCCATATCTAGTAATCTTTCAATAGTATTTAACGAGTTATTAGTATGTATTGTTGATAATACTAAGTGACCAGTGATTGATGCACGAACTGCAATACGAGCCGTTTCATCATCACGAATTTCTCCGATCATTATAACATCAGGGTCTTGCCGTAAGATACTTCTTAGGGTATTACCAAATGTAAGTCCAATATCTGCCATAACTTGAACTTGGTTTATTCCTGCAATCTTCATTTCAACAGGGTCTTCAACAGTGATAATGTTTCTTGATACAGTATTAAGTATTTGAAGCATTGCATAAACGGTAGTTGATTTACCAGAACCAGTAGCCCCAGCAACTAAAATGATACCGTTGGGAATCTTAATTAATTTATTTATTTTTTCTAAGTTTTTATCGGATAGCCCTAAGTTTTCTAAACCTGCAGTTGACATAGTATAATTAAGGATACGAATAACGATTTTTTCACCATCAACTATTGGAAGACTAGATACACGAAGGTCTAGGTCATTAGTGTTTGTTAAGTTTTTTATCGCTCCATCTTGGGGAAGTCTTGTTTCAGTTATGTTCATACCAGATATGATTTTAATACGAGTTAAGAGATTCTTTTTAACGAAATTAGGTACTTTTGCGTACTCTAAAAGTTCACCGTCGATTCTAATACGGACATTAAGTTCATTTTCTGTTGGATCGAAGTGAATATCGGATGCTCTTTTGTTAATAGCATCGATGATCATTTCATTTACAATGTCAACAACAGGTTTATTTTCGTAATCAAAATCTCGAAACATCTGTATCACTCATACCCTTTATTCTAGAAATATTATACACTAAAAGTGTTTTTTCTACAACCATTATTTTTATATATTCAAAACTTTTTTTCTATGATAAAATATCAATAGATAGGAGTGATACTTTTGAATATAGGAATTGATATAGATGATACAATGACTGATACAACAAAACTTGCTAATGCTATTTTACATAATGAGTATCCAAATTTAAATATAAAAGATTATCATGAGTTAAAAAAGGAAGATTTTATTAAGTTTTGTGAATTACATTTACCAGAGATTCAAAAGTATATGGTATTAAAAGATGGGGTAGTTGAGACTCTAAAATTTTGGAAGAAAAAGGGTTATAAAATTTATATTATAACAGCGAGGGGTTCTAAAGGTATGAATTTTTTAATTCCGATTACTTTAGAGTTTTTAAAAAACAATAATATACCTTATGATGAGATTATATTTAAACAAGAAAGAAAGGGAAATGCATGTAAAAATAAAAATATAGATATATTTATAGATGATAAAGAGAAAGTATTAGATGAAGTAAAAAAGAAGAATCCCAATATTAGAACGATTAGGTTTTTAAATAAAAAAGAAGTAAGCAAACATGAAAGTGTTCGAAGTTGGTTTGAGATAAATATTTGAAGTAGAAAAATATTTGTTTGTGATGTATAATGATTGATAAGGAGGTAAGATAAGTGGAAGATCGGATTATTGAAAGCGATTTAAGACCTGAAGATATATTTGATAAAAATATTAGACCTGAGAGTTTAGATGAATATGTTGGACAAGAAAAGATAAAAGAAAACTTGCGTATTTTTATTGAAGCTGCAAAAATGCGAAATGAACCACTTGACCATGTTTTACTTTATGGTCCACCAGGTTTAGGTAAGACTACTCTTGCTCATATTATTGCTAATGAAATGGGGAGTAATATTAAAACTGCAACTGGACCTTCGATTGAAAAAAGTGGGGATTTAGCAGCAATATTATCAACTCTTGAACCAGGAGATGTTTTATTTATTGATGAAATACACCGCATTCCTTCGTTTATTGAAGAAATTCTTTATTCAGCGATGGAAGACTTTACCATTAATATTGTAATTGGTACGGAAGGCAAAAGCAGAAGCGTTAAAATTGATTTGCCACCATTTACTTTAGTGGGAGCAACTACAAGAGCAGGAGATTTATCAGGACCTCTTCGTGATAGATTTGGTATTGTAAATAAACTGGAATATTATTCTGATACAGAACTTGCTGATATAGTAAAGAGAACAAGTCGGGTTTTAGATATGAATATTACAAATGATGCGGCGGTGGAACTTGCTAAGAGAAGTAGAAAAACCCCAAGAATTGCTAATCGTTTGTTTAAAAGAGTTAGAGACTTTGCTTTGGTTAAAGGCGATGGCGTAATTGATTTAGATATAACACTTGAATCTTTAGATAGATTAAATGTCGATAAATATGGGCTTGATTCAATTGATATTGAGTATTTGGAAGCCTTAATTAATAAATTTAATGGTGGACCTGTAGGAGTCGAAACAATATCTACAGCAATTGGTGAAGAAATAACAACTATTGAAGATGTTGTAGAACCTTTTTTACTGCAAGAAGGATTTATTAAAAGAACAAGGAGTGGTCGTGTTGCTTGTGAGAAGTCTTACGAACACTTAGGAATTGATCACAACCGGAGTTTATTTGAAAGCGGGGGATTATTTTGAATTTACTTGATGGCAAGAAAGTACGTGATGAAGTTTTAGAAGATTTAAAACAAAAAATCGCTGAAAATAATCTAGCGATAAAACTTGCTATTATTTTAGTAGGAAATAATGAAGCAAGTAAAATATATATAAGAAATAAAGAAAAAGCCTGCAAGAATGTGGGAATTGAAGTAGAAAAACACTTGCTTGATGAGAAAACTCGAGAAGAAGATTTAATTGATTTAATAAATAAGTTAAATGAAGATGCAAGTGTTACTGGTATTATTTTGCAAAGTCCAGTACCAACACATATTGACTTTGATAAATGTAGTGGTTTAATAAAGGCTAGTAAAGATGTTGATGGCTTTACTGAAGAAAATATATATAATTTATATTTAGGTAATGATACAATTATGCCTTGTACAGTTAAGGGAATTATTAGATTACTAGAGTATTATGATATTCCTTTAGAGGGCGCAAATGTAGTAATTGTTGGGCGTGGTAATATTGTAGGTCATCCACTTAGTCTTGCACTGATAAATAAAAATGCAACAGTTACGGTAGCTCACTCTAAAACTAAAGATTTATCCAATGTTACTAAAAATGCTGATATTTTAATTTCTGCAACAGGTGTTGCTCATTTAATAACTCTTGATATGGTAAAACCAGGAGCAGTAGTTGTTGATGTTGGAGTCTCCCGCATTGATGGACACATTGTAGGTGATGTCGATTTTGATAATGTTAAAGATGTTGCATCATGGATTACCCCTAATCCTGGTGGGGTTGGTCCAATGACTGTTGCAATGATTATAGATAATTTATTCATGATGAAGTGGAGGGATAAAAATGGATAAAATATTAGAAAATGCATTAAGAAAGGAACGAGTTAGACAAGAAAATAATATTGAATTAATTGCTTCGGAAAACTATGTCTCAAACGACATTTTAAAGTTACAAGGAAGCATTTTGACTAACAAATATGCGGAAGGATATCCTGCCAAAAGATATTATGGTGGTTGTGAATATATCGATATATTTGAAGATACAGCAAGAGATTATGCTAAGAAATTATTTGGAGCAAAATTTGCTAATGTGCAACCACATTCTGGTTCTAGTGCTAATATGGCAGTCTATCGAGCATTACTTAATCATGGTGATAAAGTAATGGGAATGAATCTTTCTAACGGTGGTCATTTAACTCATGGACATAAAATGTCTTTTAGCGGGTTGGATTATGAAATAGTTGATTATGATGTAGATCCAGAAACAGAAATGATTGATTATGATGCTTTAAGAGAAAAAGCGTTAAAAGAAAGACCTAAAATGATTATTGCGGGAGCTAGCGCTTATTCACGGACTATTGATTTTGCAAAATTTAGAGAAATCGCTGATGAAGTTGGAGCATATTTATTTGTTGATATGGCTCATATTGCAGGATTAGTTGCTGTTGGACTTCATCCTAATCCAGTAGAATATGCAGATATTGTAACAACTACAACACATAAAACGTTACGTGGACCTCGTGGGGGATTAATACTAACTAATAATGAAGAAATTGCTAAGAAAATTGATAAGACAATATTCCCTGGTATTCAAGGTGGACCTTTAATGCATGTAATCGGTGCTAAAGCACAATGTTTTTATGAAGCGTTACAACCAGAATTTAAGGAATATCAAGAACAAGTATTGAAAAATATCAAAACTTTAGCTCGGATTTTAGAGTTTGAAGGATTTCATATCGTATCTGGTGGAACTGATAACCATTTAATATTAGTTGATGTTAAAAGTGCATGTGGCTTAACTGGTGCGTATGCTCAAAATCTGCTTGATAAAATCCATATAACTGTTAATAAAAATACTATTCCAGGAGATACCGAAAGTCCAGTTCGTACCAGTGGTATTAGACTAGGTTCACCAGCGATGACAACTCGGGGATTAAAAGAAGATGAGTTTGTTAAAATTGGAGAAATTATTGCGGAAGCACTAAAGAATCATGATAATGAAGAAGTTCTTAAAAATCTAGAACAAGAAGTACTAGAAATTACAAGTAAATATCCATTGTGGTATGAATAAAATGAGGAGCAAATTATGTCAAAGTGGGATAAAGAATATATAAAATTATGTAAAACTATACTAAGTGAAGGAAGGGAAGTAGAAAATAGGACTGGAACTAATACAATAAAAATACCTAGTTATCATTTACAATTTGATTTGCAAGATGAGTTTCCTTGTCTTACAACTAAGCAACTTTATTTTCGCCAAGCAATATTAGAAATGCTTTGGATTTATCAAGCCCAATCTAATGATGTTCGTTGGTTACAAGAAAGAAACGTTCGTATTTGGGATGAATGGGAAATAAACGAAGATGGTAAGTGGAAAGCTATCCAAAATGTATTAGAAGATGGTAAACTAGTAAAAAAAGAAGTAGTTAAAGATTTTGGCAAAGATATGGCTCATACAATTGGAACTGCTTATGGCTATATTGTTAAAAAATTTGGCTTTACTGACAAGATTATTAATACAATAAAAAATAATCCAACTGATCGCCGATTAGTTATATCTTTGTGGCAAGATGATTACCTAGCAACTGCAGTTTTGCCTAGTTGTGTTTGGTCAACAGAATGGGATGTAACTGATGGCAAAATTAACATGTGGGTGCATCAAAGAAGTTGTGATGTACCTCTAGGTTTACCATTTAATGTTACGCAATATGCCGTATTATTATCTTTAATAGCTCAAGTATGTGGATTAAAACCTGGTACGATTGATTATAGTATCAAAGATGTCCATATTTATGTTAATCAAATTGATGGTATTAAAGAACAAATTGCTAGATTTGATCGTGATGGTGATTTGCCAGCTCCAGAATTATGGATTAATCCAGAAATTGATGATTTTTACAAGTTCGATAACTCAAAAGATTTAAAAGATATAAAAATTAAAAATTATAAACATATGGGACCTATAAAATTCCCAATATCTCAATAATGATAAGTATAATAGCAGCGATAGGTAAAAATAATGAACTTGGTAAAGATAATGATTTGATTTGGCATATAAAAGAAGATTTAGCAAATTTTAAAAGAGTTACAATGGGCAAAAAAATTGTTATGGGGGCAAACACTTATAAATCCCTACCAAAAAAATTAGAGGGAAGAGAATATATAATTTTATCCCATAGTTTGAAAAATATTGAAAATGGTACAGTTTTTTCTAATTTTGAAGATTTATTAAATTATTTACAAAGTTTAGATGAAGAAGTAATGATTATCGGCGGGGCAAGTATTTATAAAATGTTTTTGCCTTATGCTGATAAACTTTATTTAACAGAAATCGATGCTTCAGAAAATGCCCAAGTATATTTTCCTGAAGTAGATTATAATAAATTTAAAATGGTTAATGATGTTTTAAGTCAAGATGGAGATTTAAAATATAGATTTAGAGAATATGTGAGGTTATAATGAAAGGTAAGTTAATTGTAATTGAAGGAACAGATTGTTCTGGTAAAGAAACACAAACGAAAAAAATAGTTGAAAAATGTAAGGAAAAAGGAATAAATGTCTATAATTATAGTTTTCCTAGATATGATACTCCAACTGGCAAAATCGTCGGTGGCCCATATTTAGGTAAATCCTATATTTGTGATGGCTGGTTTCCTGAAGGTGCTACGAATGTTGATGCCCTTGTAGCTTCCGCTTACTATGCGGCAGACCGACGCTATAATATTGCTGAAATTAAAAACCATTTAAAAAATGGTGATATAGTTTTATTGGATCGTTATGTCGAATCTAATATGGCTCATCAAGGTGGTAAACTAAAAACTAAAGAAGAAAGACAAAAAATGTATGAAAAACTTGATGAACTAGAATTTGAAATTATGGAACTTCCTCGTCCAGATGCTGTCATCTTTTTATACATGCCTTTTGAATATGCTGCCATTTTAAAAAAGAGTAGAGCAGAATCAGCTGATCAACACGAATCTAGCAAAGACCACTTAGAAAGAGCAGAACAAGCTTATTTAGAATTAACAGAAAAATATGGTTATATAAAAATAGATTGTGTTAAAGATGATGTAATTAGAACTATCGATGATATTTCTGATGAAGTTATGACTAGATTTGAGGAAATCATTAAATGAATATTGAAGAATACAACTATGATTTACCTGGGGAATTAATTGCTCAAACTCCTCTTAAAAATAGAAGTGATTCTAAACTACTAGTAATGGATAAAAAAACTGGAGAATTAGAGGAAACCATTTTTAAAAATATCATCGATTTTCTAAATCCCGAAGACATACTTGTTTTAAATGATACCAAAGTAATACCTGCAAGACTGATTGGTGAAAAAGAAGATACTCATGCAGTAATCGAACTGTTACTTCTAAAAAATATTGAAGGAGATACATGGGAATGTTTATCAAGACCTCAGAAAAGACTACATGTAGGTACGATAATTTCTTTTGGAAACGGTGAATTAAAAGCAGAAGTAACTGAAAAAAGGGATGAAGGTATAGTCATAGTTAAATTATTGTACGAAGGTATTCTTATGGAAATACTTGAAAAGTTAGGAACTATGCCACTTCCACCATATATTCATGAAAAGTTGAGTGATCAATCTCGTTATCAAACTGTTTATGCCAAAAATATTGGCTCTGCTGCTGCTCCAACGGCAGGGCTGCATTTTACCAAAGAATTACTTGAAGAGATTAAGAAAAAAGGTGTTACTTTAGTATATGTAACACTTCACGTTGGACTTGGTACATTTAGACCAGTTGAAGTTGAAGATATTACTAAACACCATATGCATAGTGAATATTATGTATTATCTAAGGAAGCAGCAGATACACTTAATAATGCTAAAGGCAAAATTTATGCGGTTGGTACGACTTCAACTAGAGTATTAGAAACAGTTAAACACAATCATGAAAAGTTTGTTCCTTGCAGTGGTAATACTGATATATTTATTTATCCGGGGTTTGAATTTAAAGCCATTGACGGTTTAATTACAAATTATCACTTACCTAAAAGTACGCTTTTAATGCTAGTTTCAGCATTATCTACTAAAGAAAATATTTTAAATGCATATGATTATGCGATAAAACATAATTTTAGATTTTTCTCTTTTGGAGATGCAATGTTTATAAAATAAGTTGTCTAAATTGAGTTAGGCAACTTTATTTTTGAGGAAAAACTTGCAAATTCGCATCAAAAGTCGTGGGAAAAACTTGCAAATTTATATCAAAAGTCGTGGGAAAAACTTGCATTTTTATGCTTTTTGTAATAGAATATCTATAGAAAAGGGGCGATAATATGCTTGAAAGAAAGATAACCAATACATTAAAAATGTGGAAAAATGAAAAAAATAAACCTTGTTTACTAATAAAAGGAGCTAGACAAGTAGGAAAGACTTATATAGTTTCAGAATTTGCTAAAGAAAATTATAAAAGTTATATTTATATTAATTTTGAATTGATGCCAGAATATAAAGAGATATTTAATGGAAATTTAGATATTAAAACTTTGGTTATGAAATTGGAATTAACTTTCCCTAATATTCCAATAATACCAAATGATACAATTCTTTTTTTGGATGAAATTCAATCATGTCCTAATGCTCGAGTTGCATTAAAAAGTTTTGCTTTAGATGGTAGAATTGATGTAGTGGCATCAGGATCATTATTAGGTTTATACTATAAAGAAGTCTCTTCATATCCAGTTGGTTATGAAAGAGTAGTTACAATGTATCCACTTGATTTTGAAGAATTTTTATGGGGACTAGGTGTAAAAAAAGAAATTATTGCTAATTTAAAAACATCTTTTGATAACAAATTGCCAATTGATGAATATATCAATAAGCAATTTAGTGATTATTTTAAATTATATATGATAATTGGTGGTATGCCAAAAATAGTTGCTGATTATATTGAAAATAATAGTATGAATATGGTATTGCAGAATCAAAAAAGCATAATTGATAATTATATATCTGATATTGCTAAATATGCTGATAATACCGATAAAACCAAAATAACTAATACATTTTATAGTATTCCAGTTCAACTTGCAAAAAATAATAAAAAATTTTCTTATGTATCTATACTTGATAATGAAAAGAATGTTGGCGAGAGAAAATATGCTAGTAGCCTTGATTGGCTTAAAGATGCTGGTATAGTTAATATGTGTTATAATTTAGAAAATCCTGAAGCACCATTAGTTGGCAATATTAGATTAAATTGTTTTAAATTATATATGTCTGATACAGGTTTATTAGTTTCAATGTATGAAAATGCTGTACAAAAAGAAATTTTAAATGGTAATTATAACATTAATAGTGGTGCTATAGTGGAAAATGTTTGTGCTGGTGAAATTAAGAGAAAATATGATTATTTGATGTATTTTGAAAAGAAAAGTAAATTAGAAATAGATTTTATTTTAAATATTAATGGCCAAGTAACAGCAATTGAGGTAAAATCAGGTAATAATAAGCAAGCAAAATCACTTGACTCAATTATTGAAAATTATAAAACGGTTAAAAGATATATAAAACTTGAATATGATACTAATATTTATGTAGATGAAAAAGGTATTGAACATTATCCGCTTTATATGATTATGTTTATATAAGATTAGTGTGTTTGCTAATCTTTTTCTATTGGTTCAAATAATTTTCTTATATCGATTTCTAATGCATCAGCAATTCTTCCAATTATAACAACAGAAAAACCTCTATTCATTCTTTTACTTTCTATTTTACTTAAATAATTCATAGTAATGCCCGCTTTATCAGCAAGTTCTTGTTGAGTTAAATTTGCTTTAATTCTATATTTTTTATATTCTTTCTTATTAAGTTATAGTAATAATTATCGTTGTGTATAATCTCACCTATAACAATTATTAAAATAATAACTTTTATTTTATATGGACAAGTTGTCCATATAATTAAAATTGTTTTATCTTTATAATTTATTTAAAAGGTAGGTTATGGATATGTTAAAAGGAAAAGATATTGCAATTAAAATAATGATTCTTATTATAGTAATTTTATTAATATTGATTGTATATACCATTTTTAGTTTTTATGGGAGTAATCAAGTAATTAAAAGTGATAAATTTGATAGAATAGTTAATTCTAATTCACTAACAATGATGTATGAAACGGAATCAGGCAGTGGGGAATATGTGTTATCTAGTGATACGACATGGCCAGAGTCTGGTTATACTTTTAATGAAAATTTATCTAAATGCGAAAATGGCGGAATATTATCATGGAATAGTGAAACAAATAGAGTGATTATGCAAACAAGCGGCAGTGACAAATGCTATGTTTATTTTGATGTTTATGAACCATTAGTAATTACTTCTTATGATATTAGTCTTTCTTGTGGTCCAATGAATTATCTGTTGGATGTTCTCACCAATAGAGAAGTTGATGTTTCAAAATATGTATTAGAATTGGATAATGGAAAAACAATGGAAACACAAAGTTTAGGATATTTGGTATGGCCAGGTTATTCATCTGATGGTTCTCAAAATTTTACATCTCATCAGACATATTCATATAATTTATATCTAGTTACAGTTGATGGCGAAGAATCTGAAAGAGTTTCAGGAACATTAAATACAGGTAATGAAGTCTGTGAAAAACCAGCTCCGTAAACACTTGTTAGAGTTAATTAATTCCTTAATTATCCTAAAGTGTGGCCTATAAGGAGTTTTTATGTTTTAAATAAGAAGATGTGTTATTTAATTTTTAATACATTTATTATCAATTTTAATATAATAAACATAAAAATATTTTTTAAACTAACTATACTAATCAATTTTTATCATAAAACCAAATAATATTAATAAATATTATTAGGGAGGAAATTTATGAATTGTATAATACCATTTACTAAGGATATTAAGTTTGGTACAAGTATTGTAGAAATTACTAGTATTTCACTTGAACATGAATATACGGTTAATGATCATGAAATACTTGGTAATTTCATAATTTCAGGGGATTATAAAAGTCATGAAGTAAGTGTTAATAAAGAACATTTTGAACATGTATTACCTTTTTCAGTTAATTTAACAACAAGAATTGATACGGATTCAGTAGATTTTGCTATTGAAGATTTTACTTATGAAATAGTTGATAATGATACTTTAAAAGTAAATATTGAATATAGTATAAATGCTTTAGAGAAAAGAGAAGAAGTATTTAAAGAACCAGAAGTGGAAGGAACGCTAGATGAATTACTTGATAATATGGATTTAGAGTTAGATAGTAGAAATGAAGAAGAGGAATTAATTGAAGAAAAAGTAAGTGAGGAAAACTTAGGGGAAGGGGATAGTGAAATGATAACTGAAGAAGTAAAAGAAGAAAATAGAGATAATGAAATAACTGATACAGAACAAAATACGGTACTTGAAAGTATAAGTAAAGAAGATAGTTTTGTAACATATCATATTCATGTAATGAAGGAAACAGATACTATTGAGGCTATTTGTACAAAATATAATACTACTAGTAGTTTACTTGAAGAATATAATGATTTAAGTACTATTACTGTTGGAGAAAAACTTATTATACCTGATGTAAATGAATAGAAGTCTAGAAGTACTTAAAGCCATATATAAGCCTTATCGATATACATTAAAGGGTAAAGCAACAATACTAGAAACTACCAGTGGGGATTTTATAATTAAACCCAAGAAAAAAGATGTAAGTGAATTATATAACTACTTAATAAGCAGGGGGTTTGATCACTTTCCAAAACTAGTTGATGCATCAAGAGTAGATGTCAATGTCTATGAATATGTTGAAAGTATTAGAATGCCTAAAGAACAGATGTGTGATGATATAATAGATTTAATAGCTAGTTTACATAATAAAACTAGCTATTTTAAAGAAGTAAGTGAAGATACTTATAAAGCCATATATGAAGATATTAAAAGTAATATAAATTATTTAAAAAACTATTATGATACTTTATTTGAAGTGGGTTTTAGTGAGATTTATTCATCTCCTTCGACATATCAGTTTTTAAGAAATTACTCTAAACTTAATGCAGCACTTGACTTTTGCGATAAAGAATTAGATGAGTGGTATGAACTTATAAAGGGAGAAACTAAAACAAGAGTTGCTGTAGTACATAATAATCTTTCACTAGAACACTATTTAAAGGGTGAAAGGGAAGTATTAATAAGTTGGGATAATTATTTAATAGATACACCAGTTATTGATTTAGTAAAACTATATAAGAATGAATATTTAAACATTAATTTTGCTGAAAGCTTAGAGCGATACATGTATAAGTTTCCTTTACTTGAATATGAAAAAAAGTTATTATTTATTTTAATTACTTTACCTCCAGAATTAAAAAAAGGGGATAGTGAACTTATCCAGTGCAAAATAAATAGTCAAGTAATTGATTATGTATTTAAAACAGAAGATTTAATAAGACCGTATTATAGTGATACAGACACTAATAACGAGGCCATATAATACGGCATAAAAAGAAGAAAAATAAAAATATTTCAAGTATTAAAACAAATATATTCCATCTAAAGGGAAGTATTAATGTAATAATTAATTGATAAAATATAAGTATAGCAAGGATAAATAAAATAAGAATCGTAAATCCTCCACCACGGTTACATGGATACATAATATCACCTGATATATTATATGAAAATATGTATTTAATTGATTATATTACATATAATAATATTGTATAGTCGTAAATTTGACTTTAAGTAAAAAATATGATATATTTATATTGCATTAGAAATGCAACATGAAAATGTTGCCGCTCTTGGATGGTGCGGGATATAAGTTATTCCAATCGAAAATGTTGCCGCTCTCGGATGGTGCGGGTTATAAATTATTCCGATTGAAAATGTTTGGAAATTCTACAAAAATGTAGAATTTTCTTTTTATGTATGATATACTTTTTATAAGTTGAAAAGGGGGTTTTAATATGTTAATTGAAACTGGCTATATCTATCATATAAAAGATGAATTTTTTACTAAAATTAAAGATAAGGGTTTGATGTCTAACCATGAAGATGGACATACCAGACCTACATACTTCACTATTAAAGATGGCGATATTTTGTGGTTTATTCCGTTAAGTACAAAAGTGTCTAAATATCAAAAAATAATTGAACATAAAATGAAAAAATATGGGTATTGTCAATCAATTATAATTGCAGATGTAGCAGGTAAAATGGCTGCTATATTAATACAAAACGCATTTCCGACATTAGAAAAATATATTGATCACCCACACATTGTTAATGGAGTGCATGTTAAAGTTATTGATTCCTTAAAGGATGAGATATTAAATAATTTCAATTCTTTGTTAGCAATGAAGAAAAAAGGATATAATTTATTTTTTGCAGATATAGATAAAATTAAAGAGATAATGTTACAAGAATTAAATAATTAATATAAAACTTAATTACTTAAAATGTGGTAATTAAGTTTTATATTTGCAAGAAAATTACATGTGGATAAATTTTCTTGCAAAAGGTACTAGAACTTTTTATGTAATTTTGTTATACTATTATAAGAATAGTAGGGTGAGCCGAGTGAAATTCATAGATAAAATAAAAAAAAATAAATTATTATATTTTCTAGGGGTACTAATTGTAGGTATTTTTATTGTTTTAATTGTTAGATTTACTTATGCTTATTTAGCACTAAATGTTAATGAAGCAAGAGGGGATGTAACACTTAATAGTGATGAAACTGATAAGTTGGATTTTGCAGTGGGAGATCCTTTATCAATTGATGCTACTCCAACAACTTTACCGGAAAATGGAGAAAATTTAGTAGATACAACTACTGCAACAGCAACGCTTCTTGCTAATAGTACTAATACTACTGCAGAATATCCTTATTGGGTATATTTTACTATTTCTAATAATACTTTTGTTTATTCTGATGGCTCGACTCCGGAAATAATACTTACTGTAACAGACCCAGAAGGAAATCCTGTAACTAATATTGATGGACTTACTTATGGTACATTTAATGGTGTTGCAGGTTTTGATGTTACAACTCAAAATGGTACGTTCACAGTTGCAAATGGTTATACAATTACTTCTAGTTCTAGTACGGATGCTACAGAACAAACTTGGAATTTTACTTTAACTTACCTTAATCAAAGTTATGATCAATCAGCAAATTATGGTAACAGTATGACTACAGAAGTTAGTATGAGTAAGGAAGAAAAGATTCCAACATTGGCAGATGTATGTACTAGTGGAGATAATTTAGCAAGTTGTATAGCAGAATTTAATACATTAGTTGGAGATGGGGCAGATAGCATATATTATCACGATTCAGATTTAGCAAATGGAGCGGGGGATAATTCCTATAGATTTAGCGGAGCCAATCCAAATAATTATGTATGTTTTGGAGCAACAGGAGCCGATTGTCAAAATGAAGATAATCAATATAGAATCATCGGAGTATTTAATGACCAAGTGAAATTAATAAAATTAACAAGTTATGGTGATTATGCTTGGGAGCAAGATTGGGATACACAAGGTAATACTTGGGATGCAACAACCAAACCTGATATATACACAACATTAAATGATACATACTATAATACATTAGGAAGTGAATGGCAAAATCTAATAGCAGAAAGTACATGGCAAGTAGGGGGTATGGCTCAAGGTTATGAAAATACAGCAAAACAATATTATGATGTGGAGGTAGGAACAGGCCAAAGTGGATATGAAGAAACAATGAAAATAGGACTGATGTATGTATCTGATTATGGATATGGTGCAGTTCCAAGTAAATGGACAACATCATTAGGATCATCAGGTTATGAAACTGGTAACTGGCTATATTTAGGTTCGGACGAATCAATTTTATGGCCATCTGAATGGTTCATTTCTCGTGATTCGAACTTTATTGGTTTTGCGTTCCGTATGGACAGTTTCGTGTATACCGACGATGTCATGAATACGATTGCCGTTCGCCCAACCTTCTATCTGGAGTCTAGTGTAGTACTAACAGGGGGAACTGGCACAGCCAGTGACCCATACCGGATAAGTTAGGGGCGAAGAAATTGCTCATCTTCGTAGGATGCATCGAAGTAGCCGAGTTATCGATAAATGAAATATAAAAGTAATTTAGTTTATGTAATAAAAACGAAAGGATGAATTTATGAAAATATTATGTATTGGACATTCTAGTTGGGATATAACTGTTCCAGTAGATGATTATCCTATAGAAAACACAAAATATCGTTATAGTGAGAAGTATGCTGCTGGAGGTGGACCTGCTGGTAATGCAGCTTATTTACTTGGTAAATGGGGAATAGATACTGTTATTGCTACTAATATAGGTAGTGATGACTTTGGAACAAAGATTAAAAAAGAATTTCAAGAAGTAAATGTTAATACAGATTATGTAGAAACTAGTTATGATAGAGATACTTCATTTTCTTTTATATTAGTTAATAAAAAGAATGGATATAGAACAGTATTTAATGTAGCAACAGAACATCCAGCATTAAAAAAACTAACTTATGAGTTTACGCCAGATATAAT
>CALVKN010000027.1 GCA_944332715.1 uncultured Bacilli bacterium | reverse complement strand
TTAAAGTATAAACTTAATAGTACTTCTTTAAAAACAGATCGATATAATATAATTATAAAAAATAACATTGTAGCCGATATATTAGCGGCTTTTGTATCGATGTTTTATACAAAGAATATTATGCAAAATGAATCAATATTAGTTGATAAATTTAATAAGAAAGTATTTAGTGATAAAATAAGTATAGTTGAAGAACCATTTAGTGAGTCTGCTATATATAGAAAGTATTTTGATACGGAAGGAACTAAAACAACAACGAAGAAAATTATTGATAATGGTGTATTTATAAAAAAACTAAATAATATTGAATATGCTATTAAGAGTAATGAGAGTGAAACTGGTAATGCTAGTGGAGTATTTAATATGCATATAGTAAGTGGTAATAATACGTATGATGAATTGATTAAAGAATTAGACAATGGTATTATTATCGATGAGGCTATGGGATTACACTCAGGAATTGATGTTAAAAGTGGTAATATTTCAATTCCAGTTTCTGGTTACTTAGTGGAAAATGGTGTTATTACTAAAGGTGTAGATATGATTGTCCTATCTACTAATATATTTGAATTGCTTTCCAATGTTATAAGTGTTGGTAATGATCTATCACAAAGTAGAATTGATGTATTATCTCCTTCATTATTGTTAAGTAATATTGCTATTGCTGGAGGTGAAAAAGATGAATAAAAAAGATTATTATGAAATATTAGGTGTTAGTAAGACCGCAACCGATGAAGAAATAAAAAGAGCATTTAGAAAACTTGCTAAACAATATCACCCAGATATAAATAAAGAACCGGGAGCAGAAGAAAAATTTAAAGAAATTGGTGAAGCGTATGCAGTTTTATCTGATCCTGCAAAAAGACGCCAATATGATCAATTTGGTCATGCTGCTTTCCAAAATGGTGGTGCCGGAGCTGGTGGTGGATTCAGTGGATTTGATCCAGGAGATATTAATTTAGATGATATTTTAAATGATTTATTTGGTGGCGCTTTCAGTGGTTTTGGTTTTGGTGGAAGTCGTTCTAGAAGCAGCAGCGGGACTAGATCAAGTCGTGGTAAAGATATAAGAGTTGTATTAAATTTAACATTTGAAGAAGCGGCCTTTGGTTGTGAAAAAGATATAAAACTAGATTTAACTGCCGAATGTTCTCGTTGCCATGGTAAAGGTGGCTTCGGGGAAAAGACATGTCGTACTTGTGGTGGCGCAGGTAGAATTTTAGAACAACAACAAACTATTTTCGGTTATATGCAAACACAAAAGACTTGCCCAGATTGTCGAGGTGCTGGTAAAAGTTTTGAAACTATTTGTGATGATTGCCATGGTAAGGGTGTTGTATCCAAGACTAAAACTCTTACTGTAACTATACCAGAAGGTGTTGATGAAGGCTTTCAACTTCGTCTTAGTGGCAAAGGAAATGCTGGAGTAAATGGTGGATCTAATGGAGATGTCTTCATTGAGTTTAAAATAAAAGAACACCCACTATTTGAACGAGAAGGTGCAGATATATACCTAGAAGTACCAATTACCATTACTGATGCTGCCCTAGGATGTAAAAAAGAAATTCCAACATTAAATGGCAATGTCATGTTAGAAATTAAACCTGGTACGCAAAACTATACAAAACTAAAACTTAAAGGTAAAGGAATAAAAACACCAAATTCATTTACTAAAGGTAATATGTATGCGGTTGTTAATATAATAATTCCAACTAAACTTGATAGGAAACAAAAGAGTTTATTACAAGATTTAGCTAAAACCGATTTGGAAGACAGTTCTGAATTCAAAAACTTTAGAAAATATTTAAAAGACTAACTTTAGTCTTTTTTAATTATGAAATTTTTCTGATATTTCTTAAATTTATTGACAAAAATTTATTATTTAAAGTATAATTATCTTAAGAAATAAAGGATTGGTTATATGAGATTAAGATTTAAATCGGTTTTAGTGTTCATATTTATAATGATAATTGCCTGTGCATCAATTGGGGTAGGTTACCTTTTTTACAACGAAGTAATTGATCGTTCTAATGTTGTTGTTGATGGAGATTTGACAATTAATTTTATAAATGGTGATAAATTTGATTTAAGTGGTAATGCTTCTATTGCTTTTTCTGTAACCAATAATAGTGACGAACAAAAATACTATTACATTCAATTATCAGATGTTTATGCAAGTGATGTAAGTTATGAACTTACTTCGTCAGACAATTTAGATGTAACTAATACTTTGAAATCAGATATTATATATAATCAAGTATCAATAAATAGTAATGAAACAATAAACTATACGATGAATTTTACTAGTAACAATACCCAAAATTACTCTGGAGTAATAAAAATAGGTCTTAGAACTAATGAAGAAAATTCATTTGCTGATGTAATACTTACTAATAATAATATAAGTAATGCTACAATTACTCCTTACGGAGAATCTGCAACACTTGATGAAGGTTTACTTGAAAGCCAAGATGATCTAGGAGTTGCTTATTATTTCCGTGGTGCTAGTTTAAATAATAATGTTGATTTTGCTGGGTTTAGTTGGAAAATTGTAAAAATTAATGGCGATGGATCCGTTAAATTAGTTTTGGATGGCATCATCGATGAATTGAGTAGTTATTACAGCGACTCATCAACATTTAGTGATTCAACTATTAAAGGAGTACTAGACTCTTGGTATGATACATACCTTTCCGAATATAGTAGTTATATAGCATATTATAAATATTGTAATGATACCGTTTTAGAATCAAATAACACCAATTATATTGCTTATAGTAGAGTAGTTACAAATAAAATTCCAACATTTGTCTGTTTAGGATATTCCGAAAATGAAAAAATAGGACTTTTAACAGCTGATGAAGTAATGATGGCTGGTGGTAGCATTAATGCTAATCAAAACTATTACTTATATAACGAAAGCATTGAAACGGCTTACTATACAATGACTAATGCTAGAATTAATAATGAAATTGTTTATCCATTTATAGTAGAAACTGATGGCTCTCTAAATTACTCAACTAATGGAACCCTAGTTCGAGGAGTAAGACCGGTTTTAAATATCATTAAAACAGCTAAAGTTACTGGAAGTGGTACAGTTGAAGATCCATATACAATTATAATGAGTTAATTTTTAACTCATTTTTCTTTACTTAAATTTGAGTTGGTGCTATAATAAGTGTCAATATTTGACATGCAAGGATGTCAAGTAAATGATAAACTCTTAATAACTTGAGAGTATCGTGATAAAATTATATTGTGGTGGTAGAGAATGAAATTATTTTCAGATATCGGGGAGTTTTTGAGAACATTAAATTTTGTTGATATTGTCTTTTTCTTTGCGGTAGTAATACTGATGGTTTTAATTGTAACCCTTATTTATTTCATTAAAATCAATAATGATGAAGAACCCAAAGATGTAAAAGAGGAAACTGCAGAAATGAAAATAGTACGTGAAATACAAGAAAACTCGGGAAAAGTTGAACCCAATGTAAAATTTACCGATTATGAACGGGACCAGGAAGACAAGGCAATAATTAGTTATGATGAACTATTAAATAAAGGAGCCAATTACAGTCTTAATTACGAAACAGAAGAGTTAAAAGATGATGTATCAATAAAGAAAGTTAATTTAGATGACTTATTAAAAAAACAAGAAACAGAAATGCCAAAAGTTGATGTAAGAGTAATAAGTTTTGCTAAAGAAGAAGCATTTTTACAAGCATTAAAACAATTACAAAAAGAATTGGGGTAAGGTTATGAAATTTAATATAATTACATTTGGTTGTAAAGTAAATCAATATGAATCTAATATGATGAAGGAAACCATGCTTCATCATAATTTTTCTTATGAAGAAAATTTATCACTATGTCAAATAATAATAGTAAACACTTGTAGTGTTACTAATGTTGCTGATAAAAAATGTTTAAAAATGATTAGACATATAAAAAGGGAATACAAAAGTGCTATATTAGTTGTTGTAGGTTGTAGCACTCAAAATAAGCAAGATTTATATGAGTCTTTAGATATTGACATATTGCTAGGTAATAAAGATAAGAGTCATATCGCTGATTTAATTGAAGAATATTTAAAAACTCATAAGAAATATACTAAATTTTATAATGAAAGAAATCTTGAATTTGAAGACATGATGATTACATCTTTTAATCACATCCGCGCATTCATTAAAATTGAAGATGGTTGTGATAATTTCTGTTCGTATTGCATTATTCCTTATGTTCGAGGTTCTGTTAGATGTAAAAGTTTTTCTAAAGTAATTGAAGAAGCTAAAACACTGGCAAGTAATAATCATGCTGAAATTGTCTTAACAGGAATACATACAGGAAGGTATAATGACTCAGGTCATGACTTAGCTGATTTAATAAATGAACTATCAAAAATTGATGCTTTAAAAAGAATTAGAATATCTAGTATTGAAATTACTGAACTAGGAGATAAATTTATGGAAGTTTTAAAAAATAATCCTAAAGTTTGTGATCACTTGCACATACCTTTGCAATCGGGAAGTAATGCAATACTTAAGAAAATGAATCGTAAATATGACTTAGATTACTTTGCTAAAAAAATTGCTGAAATAAGAAGTATTCGTCCAAATATTTCGATTACAACAGATATCATCGTAGGTCACCCTTACGAAACGGAAGAAAATTTTGAAGAATGTTTAGATTTTGCTAAGAAGATTAAGTTTAGCAAAATTCATGTCTTCCCATATTCTTTAAGAGAGGGCACTGCTGCTGCCAGTATGCCTAATCAAGTACCAGAAAATATTAAAAAGATGCGAGTAAAAAGATTAATTGCTTTATCTAACGAGTTAGAAAAAGAATATTATGATAAATTTCGTGGCAAAAAACTTGATTGTTTAATCGAAGAGTGCGATAATGGTATTAGTTTTGGTCACACTAGTAACTATTTATATGTAAGTGTAGACAAGACTATAGAAAAGGGAAAGATAACGGCAATTGAACTATGAACTACATTAAAGGTAAATTAAAAAAAATTATTTATCATAACAATGACTCTGGCTACGTAGTAGCTCTTTTTCGCATTAAAGAAACTAACGATATAGTAATGAAAGAAAAAGTAAATAAAAGTATCACTGTAACTGGAGTATTTACTGATGTTAATATTGATATTCCTATGACCTTGCATGGGACTTATACAAATAACGAAAGATTTGGTATGCAATATGTAGTTGAATCTTATGAAGTAGAAACTCCTACAACTAAAGAGGCAATTATTGAGTTTTTATCAAGTTCCTTTATCGATGGTTGTGGTGAGAAAACTGCCAAAAAAATAGTTGATCGCTTCGGTGAAGCAACACTCGATAAAATAAAAGAAAATAGGGATAACTTACTTGAAATAGATGGTATGACTACAATTAAAGCTGCCAAAATCTATAATTCTTTGCAAAACTATAACAAAAGCAGTGATGCTATACTTAAGTTTCAAAATCTGGGTTTTACTATCGAAGAATGTTCTAAAATATATAATAAATTTAAAGATAGAATTGATGATGTCCTGGGAGATTCGTTCTACGATTTAAAAGAAATAATTGATTTTAAAAAGTTAGATAGTATTTACATCAATAATTTTGGTGATTGTACTAAGACACGTATTTATGCATGTTTCTTAGAATCAATGCAACTTCTTAGTAATTATAATGGAGATACTTATTATTATCGTGAAGAAATAGTTAGTGTTTTAGAAAAAGAATTTAATATAGTATTATCAGAAGAAGCAACAGAAAATTTATTAAGTGAATTAGAAAAAAGTGGGGAAATATATATAGTTGATAGAAAAATATATCTTGCTAAATATTATGAAGAAGAATTAAATGTTGCTGCCTCTTTAAAGAAAATAGATTCCAAAAAGCCTGATAAAATTGCTAATTTAGAAGAAAAACTAAAAGATTTAGAAACTAGATTAGGAATTGATTATAATGCTGACCAAGAAAAAGCTATCATGGGGGCTTTAAATAACAATGTAACAATTATCTCCGGAGGCCCAGGAACTGGTAAAACAACAATTATTAATGCAATCACTAAACTTTATATTGAAGATAAAAAACTAGGTCCTGCAGATATAATGGAGTCTATTGCTCTTTTAGCACCAACGGGAAGAGCTAGTAAAAAAATGGCATCTTCCACAAGCCTTCCTGCCTATACAATCCATAGATATTTAAAATGGTATAAAGATAGTAATGACTTTTTCTATAATGAGTATAATAAAACTAATCATCGGCTTATTATAGTAGATGAAGTTAGTATGATTGATATTGATTTATTTAATGCCTTACTCAATGGTATTTCACCAGGTGTTAAATTAATACTCGTCGGAGATACTTTCCAACTTCCTAGTGTTGGACCAGGTCTTGTTTTAAATGATTTAATAGATAGTGATTACTTTAATTTTATTCCTCTAAATCAAATATATCGCCAAAGTGATAATTCCTATATTCCGTATCTTGCCAAAGAAATAAAGAATAATGATTTGAGTGAAGAATTTCTAAGTAAAAAAGATGATTATACATTCTTTCAAACTAAGTCAAACCAGATAAAAGATGCGATTACTCAAATAATTAAGATTTCTTTAGATAAAAAAATAGATGAGCATCGAATGCAAATACTTGCCCCAATGTATAAGGGAGAAAATGGTATTGATAATTTAAATGTTGTATTACAAGGTATATATAATCCTCCGACAAACAAAAAAAATGAAATAACTTATGGTGATGTAATATACCGCGAGGGTGATAAAGTATTACAACTAGTAAATGATTTAGATAACAATGTCTTTAATGGGGATATCGGTTATATTGAATCAATCAATGGTAAAACAGTAGTAATTGACTTTGAAGGTAATAGAGTGGAGTATGAAAAGAAAAATTTAAAGCAAATAAAACACGCTTATGCCATAACCATTCATAAATCACAAGGTAGTGAATTTGAACATGTAATTATGCCAATAAGTACCAGTTACTACAAAATGCTTTATAACAAACTTATTTATACTGGTGTAAGCCGTGCTAAAAAAAGCCTAACTATTGTGGGAGAAGCCTATGCTTTTGCTAGAGCTGTAGGAAATAACTATTCTGCTAATCGTAAAACTAGCTTAAAAACTAAAATAATTGAAGTATATAATAGTTCTAATAATCCATAATAATTATGAGGTGAATGCATGAAAAATATGGTTAAAGTTACTGCCGTTGCAACTGCTCTTGCCCTAGTTGCTGGAGGAGCTTATTTAATGAATAATAAAAATGCCCGAACAACAGTTGGTAAAAAAGTGACTAAAGCAATGGACAATGCTGAAAACATGATTGCTAAAAAAATGAACTAAAAAATGGTTGGAATTTAATCCAAGCCATTTTTTCTTTTACGTTTTAAATATTGTTGATATTCCCATTCGTTATATTCGCGAATTTTTTCTTGTCTTTCTCTTTTTTCAATTTTCTTTTCTATTTTAGTTAAACATGTATCAATTGATGCTTCTAAATCATGTCCATCAACCACTAATTCCAAGTCAAGTTCTGGTATAAATAAAGTATCATCAATTAAATGACCTTCACTATCTAAAACACCAAACAAAGTAACATAACCATAACTCGTAAGTCTTTTTAAACTTACTTGAAAAGTTTGCGTTTCTTCATCATAAGTCATACTATCATACCTAGCTGATGTAACAACCCCATATTCATAAGAATAAACGAGATAACTATTAAAATAAGGAATAATTAACTTCTTTATTTTTCTAAGTCCTTCTGTAACTGTTGGCCATTTATTTAAAACTGGAAAACTAACAACTCTATGACCTTGATCTAATCTTGAAAAAATAGTAACTTGTGGACTAGTCTTATTGTAAGGATCTTCATATTCAAAAATTAAAACGTTAAAAAAATCCAGCATCTTATAATCAGAAATACCCTCAAATCGGTATTTTATCTCATCATTTTCACTATCAGGATAATCGATAGTTAATTCATCATATTTTGTTCCCTTTATATGTTCTTTTTTTATATCCAAATCAGATAATTTATAATTTTCCATATATATTCCTTTCTTTGTTCGTTATTATAGCAAATTAACCTTATTTTGACAATATTTGCGCTCCTTTTGTTGTATATTATTCTTGGTGATTATATGAAGACTTATCTTAAAATAATTCTTGGAGCGGTTTTAGTTGGCAGTTTATTCGCTTATCTTTTTTATAAAGATATATCTAGTGAGGTAGTTGCTATAACTAACAAAGAATACGAAATAACTCTTTTTCAGGCTGGGGTATTTAAAAGTTATGATAATGCCCAAAATTACCAAAATAATTTTGATGCATCCATTATTTATGAAGATGATGGGTACTACCGTGTTATAATTGGTATTGCTTATCATGAAGAAAATAAAGTTAAATTGGAAAGCTTTTTTACAAGTAAAGGAATTAATTATTATGAAAAAGAAATAAAAATGAATGAAGAATTTACTAGTAGCTTAACAAACTATGAATTAGTACTAATTGAATCAACTGAAGATAAAGTAATTAATAATGTTAATAATTCAATGTTACAACTCTTTTTATCATATTTAACATAAAAAAATACATACTAAATATATGATAAGAAAATATAAAGATTATATAATATTGTTAATAGTATTTCTGCTTATAGTATTTACTCCTTATATAAATAAAATTATATATTCTTTTAATAATGACTTAAATATAGAAAATATAACTAATAATTATTGCATATCTTTAGAAAATGATTATAACGAATTACTAGAAATTAATGAATTTAATATTGCTAATAATTTCAATTTAATTGTAAGTAAAGTTTACCTTCGAGATATATATGATTTTACTAATACTTTAACTATATATAAAGGCACTAACTCCGGACTAAAAGAAGGCCTTGCTGTAATAAATAACTCTGGTCTTATTGGTACGATTAAAAGTGTTAGTGATGAGGCAAGTGTAGTAGAGTTAATTACTAGTAAAAATAGTAATATATCCGTTAGAATAAATGATAACTATGGCATCCTTAAAATGGATAATGGCGTGTTAGTAGTAAAAGATTTAGTAGCAAATTCTGATATCTCTATAGGGGATGAAATATATACATCTGGCTTAGGCAATTTACCAAGTGATATTTATGTTGGCAAAGTAATTAATGTTTCCCTAAATAATACAGAAATAGAAAAGATTATTGAAGTAGAACCAGCAGTAGATCTAAATAATATCAATTATATTCTGGTGGTATCATAATGTTTTATTTATTACTAGATATATTAATTTATAATTTTACACCATATTTATCATATTTTTCCCTACTTAATATAAATAATAAAAGTTACATTTATAATATTTCTATTGCCTTATTACTCGATACATTAATTACTCATACACTTCCCTTAAATATGATTTGGTTTACTATATTATTTTTCTCTAAAAAATATCTATTTAAATTTAATTATCATAATTTTTTGACATATTTTATCTTTAATGTATCTATTTTATTACTTTACTATGTAATAAATAATATTTTATTTTCATCTCTTACTTTAAGTAGCATAATAAATGTTTTAATAATTAATAGCATAATGATTGCTATAAGTTATAAATTTAATAATGTTATCATAAAATAATTTAGGTGACATAATGGATGAATATCTAAAATTACATAAAAGTAAGAAAAAAGGATTTATTAAAGAAAGTAGCAATAAAAAACGTATTATTAATAAATATTTAACGAGATTTATGCTAGCAATTATCTTTTTCTTAGCAAGTATTATATTTACTAATATTAGTGATACTAATCTTTTACTTTATAAAGAATATGTTTTAACTGAATCTCTACCTTTTACTAAAATTAAAAATTGGTATGAAGAATTATTTGGTAGTGTTTTGCCTAAGTCTGAAAATACGCAGACTGTTATGAGTGGTAAGTTGGTTTATAAAGAGATTACAGATTATCTTGATGGAGAGTCTCTTACAGTAAACGCCAAATCTTTAGTAAATGCCCTAGCCAGCGGAGTAGTGGTATATTCGGGAGAAAAAGAAGGGTATGGGAATACTGTAATTATCCAAGGAATTGATGGTGCAGATATCTGGTATGGTAACTTAGAAAATATATCAGTTTCTTTATATGATTATATTGAATCTGATACCATACTAGGTAATACAACAGATGAATATTTATATCTTGTTATAAAAAAAGATAATAAATTTATAAAATATGAAGATTATCAAAGTTAACTTTCTAACTATTTATTTTTTATTACTTCTATTTTTGTGTGGTTACGTGAGAGTTGGTTTAATTATATTTTTTATTGTTTTAATTCATGAATTAGGACATGTCTTTTTTATTAAATTATTTAAATATAAAATTGAATCTATTACTATTTATCCTTTCGGTGGTATTACCAAAATTTATAAAGATATTAATACCCCAATAAAAAAAGAATTACTAATAGCAAGTGGGGGTATAATACTTCAACTAATATTATTCATAATTATATATTTAATTCCCATATCAGACTTTACCAAAATATTATTTTATAAATACAATATAAGTATTATTATTTTTAATATTCTTCCTATAATTCCCCTAGATGGTAGTATTATTTGTACATCTATACTAAATAAATTCTTTTTCTTTAAAACATCTTATTACCTATCAATTATTATTTCTATTATTGGAGTCATATTATACTTACTAAGTAATTATTGGTTTTCCCTAAATAACTATCTAATTGTTGCATTATTTATTATAAAAACTTACTATGCCTATAAGAATTATAACTATATATTTAATAAATTTTTACTAGAACGTTATTTAAACAAATATGAATTTAAATATTTAAGTACTAGGGAGGGTTCTTTAGATATTTTAAAACTTGATACTTATCAATATTTTAAGGAAAATAAAAAAGTAGTGAGTGAGGCTCAAAAATTGCAGGAAAAGTTTGACAAGTAAGTAATTTTTGGGTATAATTGATATGTTTTTAAGTAGTTTCTTAAAAAACCGCACTAAAAAGGTTATAAACTATTACTAGTACCTTGAGGGCGCGACTTCGAAAGATAAGGAGGTATGAAATGAAAGCTATATTTGAAACTGGTGGAAAACAATACTATGTTGCTGAAGGCGATGTAATCTATGTTGAAAAACTAGATGCTGAAGTTGGTAGTGAAGTAAAATTTGATAAAGTTTTGTTTGCTAATGGTGTTGCAGGAAACCCTTATGTTGATGGTGTAAATGTAGTTTGTACTGTTGAAAAACAAGGAAAAAGCAAAAAAATTAAAGTATTTAAGTACAGACCAAAGAAAAAATATCGTAAGACTCAAGGACATCGTCAACCATATACTAAGTTAGTAGTAAAGAAGATTGGTTAATGATAAAAGTTAATATTAAAAAGAATCATATTGTTATTACTGGTCATGCAAACTTTGCTGATTATGGTAAAGATATCGTTTGTGCAAGTGCATCAAGTATTGTTATTACAAGTATTAATGCTTGCCTTAGAATAGATAATTCCTCTTTATTATATAAAGAAGAATTAGATAAACTTACAATTGATATCAAAAGCGATTCTGAAATTATTAAATCAATAATTGAAAATATGATTTTCTTGCTAGAAGAACTAGCAAAAACTTATAAAAAAAATATAAAAATAGTAAAGGAGGAAGACAGATGAATTTCATGAAGTTAAATATCCAATTATTTGCTCACGTTAAAGCTCAAGGTTCAACTAAAAACGGTCGTGACTCTGCTGGTCGTAGACTTGGTGCTAAAGCAAGTGATGGACAAACTGTAACTGCTGGATCTATTATCTATCGTCAAAGAGGAACAAAAATTTATCCTGGTACAAATGTTGGCATGGGTAAAGATCATACACTATTTGCTAAAGTTGCGGGTGTAGTAAAATATGAAAGATCTGGTAAAAATAGAAAGAAAGTAAGTGTTTACGAAGCGTAAGCACTTTTTTTATTATAGCAATGATATCTGTTTTTTAGTTAATCCAGTTATTTTAGAAATTAAATCTAAGGCTATGCCATTTTCTTTCATTTTCTTGGCATTGTCTTTATTTGCCTCATCACGTCCAGCGACAAGACCTTCAGCCCTTCCTTCTTCTAGACCATCAATTCTAGCATCTTCTTTAATACAATTTAATTCATATTCTCTTTCTTTTTCTGGATCCAAGTTTAATATAAGAGGTTGTTTTAATTTAGTCTTTTTCTTTTCTACTTCCATAAGTATTTCATCCTTTTACATATTTATCAATTTCTTCTTGTGGTTCTTTGCTCATAGCAATATAGGTAAGTCTTTTATTGAGTTTACTTAATGTAACTTTATTATACCAATTTTTCTTATTACTTGCAATATTTATTTCATAAACTTTCATCCCTGGACAATATTCTTCATAATCTTTATTTTGTAGTAAATATTCAACATTACTTTTTCTATTAACCCCAAATGCATTAATATTTACGAGTATTACTTCCTTTTTACTTTCAGACCCATCTTTATTAAAATAGACATTATTATATACTTCTGCTAAATATCTTAATTTAGATGCTTTTAGGCTACGATAATTCTGTCTGTTCATCTCTAAAATTACTACATATTTACCAATTTCAATAATACAATCACTGCGTTTAATTTCTAAATTATTATCTGGAATAAACTCTGTATCTAGATATTCCATATTATCTTTTACATAATCATAATCTAATTTTAGCAAATCAGCAAGTACTGCTATTTGATAGAACCTGAATTCCGTACTTTTAAATAGTCTTTTAAATGCTGAATCTAATGTAAAGTCTATTTCTGATTTCTCTTCAACCATAATCCCCTCATATCTTTATTGAACTAAAAAGTTCATTACTAAATCTACTAGTATTTCTTTTTCTTTAGGATTAGACTCAGCAATCAAAAGAGTAAGTGCAACTAGAGTATTATTATCAATAATTTGCTTATTATTTCTATATAATATTTTGTAATAATCTAAAAAGTAAATAAATAATGTTGCAGCAATTCTTTTATTGCCATCAATAAATACATGATTTTTAATTATCATATAAAAGAAATTAACGGCTTTTTCTTCTGTAGTAGGGTAGACATCCTTTCCATCAAAAGATTGATAAATAGCCCCTAGAATTGCTTTTAGTCCTTCGTTTCTTTCTAAGGCAAATAAATTACTATCACTATTATACTTAAGTTTACTTATTACATCCATACATTCTTCATAAGTAATTTTATTATTACTAGTAGTTCCTTTTGGTTTAACTATACTTCTGTGATCATAATCATCAAGTAAATTTAGGGCATTAGAAAACTTCCCAATTACTTTAATTATTTCTTTTGCTTCACTAGCAGATATTTCATCATCAATTCTTCCTGCGATATCTATTAGTTTGACCGTTTTTTCTAAGTATTCTAATCTCTTTTGATTTATAGCATATCCTTTTAGTAAATAATCTTTTAATACTTTATTTGCCCATTTTCTAAAGATAACACCCCGTTTTGATTTAACTCGATATCCAATGCTAATAATCATATCCAAGTTGTAAAACTGAACATGATATTTTTTACCATCATTTCCAGTATGCTCAAAAAACGAGCATACTGAATTTTCTTCTAATTCTCCATCTTTATATATATTTTGAATATGTCGGGTAATTGTTTTTCTATCTTTATCAAACAATTGTGCCATCTGTGCTTGAGTTAACCATACAGTCTCATCCTTTACATTAACTTCTAATTTTACATCTTGATTTTCAAATAATACTATTTCATTTTTCATATACATCACTCCATTTCCTTATTTTGAAAAAGTATTTGTAAAATTTATATTACTAACTATACTAGTTAATTTTCTTCTTTTTGAACTGTCGTAAATTTTGCGGCTATTGAAACATCTTTTACATACACCTCCAATCTTACATAAAAGAATTAATATTACCCCCTTCACTATACTTATTGTCCCAAAATCTTCGATTTCCTTTTTTTTGAACGAAATTTCACAAAATTTTCACAAAAAAAATTCAAATAAATAAATTTACTTGAATTAATTAAATATCTAAATTTTGACAATTCGCTTTATGTGTTTGTACTTTTTTCAATTGAATCACATTTAGTGGTATGTGCAAATTTTGCGACTACCACTTTCTTTTTATTAGAAAAATATAGTCAATTATTTGAAATTATTCTTAAAATAAAGTATATTTAGATTGCAATAAGAAGTATCTTGTGAACATGCTAATCGCTTACGGATGGTGTGGGGTATAAGTGATTCCGATTGAACACGGGGAAGACTTTACCGTTTGTGGTAAGTCTTCTTTTTGCTTTATAGAAAATTACTATCAATATTAAATTTGAGCTTGTTTATGATACTAATTACTCTAAGTTTCATTTGTTAATGTCATATCTATTTAACTTACCGTGTTCAGTGGTATGTGAAATTTTTGCGTATGCCACATTTTTGTTTAATTTTTTTCTTTAAGAACTTTTTCATTCACTTTTGCTAGTTTAGGTTTAGTAAAAGTGAATTCTTTGTGATATTATTATTTTAGAGTACAAGATTCGACAAGATAAATAGTTGTTACTTGTTATACTAGTTTGGGAGTTGATAATAATATGTTAAAGTTTAAAGAATTAGATGATAAAAAGAAAAGATTAGTTATTATAGTAAGTATACTTGTCTTATTTATTGGCATATCTTTTGCTTATGTAGTAGCCCAATTATCAGGTGGTGCATTTGGTGATGTAGATATTACATCAGATACTACTGATAATTTAACATTTAGTGTAAGTAAAGATATAAGTTTAAATCCCACCCAATTTAGTGTTACTGAAGGTGGTGGAGGACTTTCTGATACAGCAGTAGGTACTGCATCATTACTTGCTAATTCAACTAATAATACTTTTTCTACTACATATTATGTTTATTTTAATATAAATTCTAATAATTATATTTATACAACAGAAGATCAAAAACCAGAAATAGTATTAACTATAACGGATCCAAATAACAACCCTGTAACAGAATTACCTAATAATGATTTAACTTATGTTACAGCAGAAAATGCAGATGGTACCACTGTAAGTGGTTTTGATATAACAACTGCTAGTGGGTTATTTAATATAGCTTCTCTTTATCCAATTTCATCAACTTCTAGTACGAATCCTACAGTTCAAAATTGGACATTTACAGTAACATTTATAAATCTAACAACTAACCAAACAGAAAACGGTGGTAAAACACTTAATGCTGAAATAGTTCTAAGTAGAGAAGTATACACTAATCCTGATACAGTTTTAACGGCATATTCTAATGGAGCATTAACTACCCATACCTTAGGAAATTATGATATATCTTTAGATTGTTCAATGGGTAGTGCTGTTTGGGATAATGAAGCCGGCGGAGTAGTAATAGATTTTTCAAGTGCCAACAGAGCAAAATGTAATGTCAACTATACCGAAAAAGATAGTGTTACGTATTTAAATAATTACATCATAGGCTTATCGGGCACAACACAAGGAACAGGACAAGTGGTTCAGGAAAATGGCTATAGATATGAAGGAAAAGATCCAAATAACTATATCTGGTTCAATAATGAACTATGGCGGATAATCGGCGTATTTGATGAAAATTCTCATGGTGTAAGTGGCCAAAATTTAGTCAAAATAATTAGAAACGATTCCATCGGAGGATTAGCGTGGGATAAATCAAATACGAATGATTGGACAGCATCAAGTTTGATGAATTTGTTAAATGGAGCATATTTGAATAGTGAGAATGGTACTGGCGGAGAATATTGCTATGGATATTCAACAACAGTAGGAGCAAACTGTGATTACAGAGAGTCAGGAATAAATAATACCTATAGACCAATGATAGAAAATGTAACGTGGTATTTGGGAGGATATTCAAGTACAAGTGCAACAGCGGAAAGCTTTTATGGATATGAAAGGGGTACTACAGTATATAGTGGAAGACCAACAAGTACAACCGGATATATAGGATTAATGTATCCAAGTGATTATGGATATAGTGTACTAGCTAGTTCATGTGCAAGAACAACAAATTTAGGTTCATATAGTAATTCAACATGTGCAGGACAAAGCTGGATGTATGGGCAAGGATATGAATGGACAATCACTCCGAACTCATCGGGCTCGAACTCTGTGTTCTCCGTGTACTCCAGCAGCAACGGCAGCATCGCGCACCGCGGCTATTCTGCCCGTCCTGTCTTATATCTAGACTCTAATGTCTATATTTATGATGGAACAGGAACAGTAAGTGATCCATATATTATAGGAATGTGATGAACTATAAGCCCTCGCCGTTAAATGCGGCGAGGGTCGACTTATCCACATATTTGTTGTATAATATATACAGGAAGTGATTACTATGAAGTATGTAAAGAACACTAATATACCTTTAATTTGTGGAGCAATTTTATTACTTATTATTGGCTTAGTAATAGGTCTTAATATAAATAAAAAAGAAGTATATACTAAAGTAGATATGGTTGCTAGTGCTACTAATACAAGTAATAATAAAGAAGTAGAAGTAATCGAAGATAATACTAGTGAAGAACAAGTAGTAGATAGTAGTGATAATAATACAAATAATAATGTAACAAGTAGTAGTAATAATACTACAAGTAGTGTAAGTAATAGTACTACTACTAATAATAGTAATAAGAACACTCAAAGTAATAGTAGTAATGAATATAATGTAACTAGTAATACTGAAACAAATACTTATTCAAGTAATGATGAAGTAGTTATTAATAGTTTGGAAAGTTCTTTAACTAAAATAAATAATGGTAGTACTAGTGATTCATCTTTTAGTGATTCTGCTAAAGGGGTATTTGTAAGTATTGTAGATTTTTTATTCTATGATGGAGAAATTAATGGAGTAACTTTTAATGAACTTACAGATAAGGGTAAAGAACAAGTATTAAAACTTGCTAATAAAGTAGATGTAGCAATTGAAAGTAAGATACCGGGATATAAAGAAACAATAAGTGATACAGCAAGTAAGGCATTTAATAAAGCTAGTGAAGTAATTAAGAGTGGTGCAAATAACTTAAATAACTTTGCTCGTGAAAAACTAGGTGAAGAAAACTATCAAAGCATAATTGATGCCAAAGATGAATTAGTATATTATACTAAGAATGCTATAAACTTTTTAGGTGATGTTGGTGGTAAAGCATTTAATAGTATAAAAGATAAAGTAAGTAGTTGGTATCAAGATTTTAAAAAT
>CALVKN010000026.1 GCA_944332715.1 uncultured Bacilli bacterium | reverse complement strand
ACCGCACTAATTATTGGAGTCCTACAATCATATATCGCATGAGCAACAATCTCTTCATTAAAAGCCCATAAGTCTTCGATTGAACCACCACCACGGCCTACAATAATAGTATCAACACCATACTCATCTGCACGTTTTATTTGTCTTACAATATCTGGTGCTGCATCTTTACCTTGAACTAAACAAGGAAATAAAATGGCTTCGCACATTGGATACCTTCTTTTTATTGTACTCATAATATCCCTTACTGCTGCTCCCGTCGGTGCTGTTATAACACCAATTCGTTCAGGAAATCTCGGAATTGACACTTTATGACTATCCGCAAATAAACCCTCTGCTGCAAGTTTTTTCTTCAACTTTTCATATTCGATATATAAAGCACCTAAACCATCTGGTTCCATTGTATCAACATAAACTTGATAAGACCCTTGCGCTGGGTATGCAGAAATTCTTCCACTTACCAAAACATTCATTCCATCTTCTGGGGTAAATGTTAACTTAACAGCGCTGCTTTGAAACATCACGGCACTAATTCTTGATGTATCATCTTTTAATGTAAAATAAAGATGCCCCCTAGTATGATTTTTAAAATTACTTATTTCTCCCTTTAAATATACTTTATTTAAAAATGCATCTCTATCCAACACACTTTTAATATAGTTATTAAGTTCACTTATCTTAATATATTCTTTATCCATATTACCTCTTTATATATTTATCTAATACAGCATTGATAATCTTTCTTACTGCCTCATCTGAATACTTCTTAGATAATTCAATTGCTTCATTTATTACTACAACTTCTGGGGTATCAGTATATTTAAGTTCATATAAAGCCATACGAAGAATTGCAGCTCCTGACTTATCAATTCTATCAATTGTCCAATCTTTCATTAAAGAATTTGCCAGAGTATCTAATTCATCTTTATAAGTTACAACCCCATAAACAATGTTTTTCACAAATTCATTATCAATTTCAATATTATCACTTATTACTTCATCTACTTCATACGGGATGCATCTTTCATTATATATATCGATTTGATATAAAATAACCATAATTTTTTCTCTTAATTCACTTCTAGTTTTTCCCATAGCAACCGCTCCTAACCATTCAATTATAACAAATATATCGCCAAATTAACAGTAAATTCGAAAAAAATAAAAGAATATTACTTATTTATTCCTTCGATTACTAATTGATAACCCTTAATTACTTGATCACATGTTGTAAGATAAATCATCCCTTCATTTTTACTAATTGCTATATCGCCATCTTTTTTAGTTCGATATATATTTGTTACTTCATAATGTAATCTTTTATCACCAAGACTTAAAATTATATCATCCCCTATTGCTACATTACGTAAGTCATTAAAATAAGCAACACTACCAACACCAGAATGAGCAGCAAAAAGATAAGAATTCTCTACTGGTATAGGAATCCATAATACATTTAAATCTACATCATTTAATGGATTATCATACTCATAAAAGCCTAAATTCATACCAATACTAGGAATCTTTATATATCCATAATATTCTTCATTTACATAACTATCATATATAATAGGTTCTTTTGAAACTTCACTTATAGTATTACTACTCTTATAACTAATTAATATAACTATTACTATTAGAAAAATAACAATAACGCTTCTTTTTAAATAATACATATTTATCACTTTCTAAAATACTTACATAAGTATCTGGTATATTAATATTTATATCTTCATTATTACCAATATCAATTACTATATCTCCAATAATTTCATCACTATCAGAATTATCAATATCTATCTTTAATTCATATAACGTACCTATATTTCTAATATAAGTATAATTATTATAATTACTTAAATTAACACTATATTCCTTATCATTTATAACTACATTATAAATACCTGAAGTCATTACTTCATCAAATATATAAAAAATTCCATTTTTAGTAAACCCTATATCTTCATTATCTTTCTTAATACTACTTATATCTTCATCACACATAATTCCATTAAGTAAATATCTATACATATTTACATCCATATTATTTTCAATAACCCATAGTTCTCTAAATTTACTTACATTATCTTCAAAAATATATGTTCCACTTTTTAAATTGATTTTACAACTTCCATCACATTTTAAAGTAGTATAATAATTATAATTTTTATCATATATAGTTACATCTGTATATGTACTTATAAAACTATCATCATAATACATATCTCTATCATAAGTATTAATATTTACATTAAACTCTCTTGCTTCTTTTATTACATCTACTTTATAAGTATCACTACTATCTAAAAAATACTTATCATCATCAAGTAAATATATTGAATATTCCGTTAATTCTTTTAAGTATATATTTGTTCCTTTAGCAAAATATATCTCGTTATACCCGGTATTTAAATCCATCTTTTCAATTAACTCACCATCTTCATTAAAAATACCATAATTAAATCTAAAATCATGATTATCAGGTGTTTCTATATTTAGTTCTATCTTATTTGCCACTACATTTAAAGTAATACTAAATTCATCATCAAAAATACTATTAGCATATATATAATTATCATAAATTGCTAAACTATCATGAGTAAAATTAATTACTTGCGCACCTCCAGCATTGGCTATTAATTTATTATCATTACTTAAAGATATATTAGGATTATCTCTATTATATGAAAGAATAGATACTCCACAATCAATATCTAAAACTTCCTTATATCCAACATCATAAGTTTTATTATCACAACTTACTTTATTTTCATAACTTTCTAAATACTTATTAATTAATTCTTCATTATCTTTAGTATCAATTACATTAATTCCATCACTTAAATAATAATCCTTATTATTACTTTCTTCTAAAATAAGCATTTGAATAGTTGCTCTATAAGTTAAATCATTACGTAATCTAGATACATATGCTAAATTATTTAATTTTACTTTATCACTTTCGTCATTACCTATTAAGAATGCATACTTACCCCCAATTAAATGATCTTCATATAATATTTTATTATTATCCTCATCAACTACAAATATGCTTAAAGCATGGGTACTACCCAAAAATGCCATAAATGCTATGACCATAAAAATTATTTTTTTCATTAAACCATCTCCCTTGGCTTTGTATCCTAACACAATACTTTAAAATTTGTCCATAGGAGATTTTGTCGAACTTTTCCTAGTCATGTCGAAATATGTCGGAAGCAATAAAAAAAGCACTTTCTAATAACTAAAAGTGCTTAAAGCCTCTACTTTCTTTTATTACTATTTTTTGCTACTTCATCATATAATTTATATAAATATTGTACGCCATTTTCTAATAAAAAGTAATGAATTATATAACATATTAAAAATATCATTAATAGTGCTGCAGGTATTATAAATACATAAGATAAAGAAATTAAAACCAAAAATATTAAAAACATTAAACAGTAAAACAATGTAATAAGTAGATGAATCAATCTTTCATGTTGAAAAAAATTTATTTTAACTACCATATCCGATATATCAACATTTTTCTTATTAGCCTCAACATACTTAATATAATCATATAAATACCTTTTCATATTATAACCTCTATTATAATTATAAAGGCAACATTAAATACTTGTCAATTATTTTTAAAAAAGAAAAAAACTTCATCAAAACTGAAGCCTTACTTATTTTTCTTTTTATTTTTATTTACTACTCTTACCTTTACCCCTTTATAAAGTCTAAATTCTTTTTTTACTCCTTCAGGTAAGTTTTTCTTAAAAGTTTTCAACTACTCACACCTCGCTTTGCTAATTCATTATAACATAAATAATTAAATATTTGTATCATTATCTTTAACAAAATCTAAAGTTCTTTTAAATATTGGAGCATCAGCATAGATATCCTTGTCCCATTCATACCAAATATCAAATGGAGTTTTAGCACTCTCTAGCATTTCTTTAGCCTTAGGACTAGTAAATACCACATTTTTTTCTTGGTCATCTAGTGAGTGATGAAGTCCCATATCTTGATATACTTTGGCTTGAATGTCTGCTTCTAATTTATCACAATAATGTGCTACTTTTGCTTCAACAGTTTTCTCGGCATCAAATTCCGCAAATAAAGCATATAACTCATCAGTTTTAATCAATGAACCTAAAACCTCTTTAAAGGCCACATGTTCCACTTGCTTTTTTTCTTCCTTAGTTATACCATCAAATGGAGTTATATCTGGTATTAATACTTCTCCTAGTTCATGAATAACAAGCATCTTTATAACTTTATTTAAATCGATACCTAAATTAAATTCTGAATCTAAACCAATTGCTAATATACATGTTCCATAAATATGTTCAGCAACAGACTCAAGTCTATCACCTTTGATATTCCAATGCTTATTATCCCAACCACTTCTAATTTTATATTTTAGTTTAGTTGCTAATAAGTAAAAATTTATGGCACTTTTATAACTATCCAAAATTCCCACCTCGCCGTGTATTATAACATACTCTTATATTTTTTAGCAATCTCTTCTGCTACTTTTATGCCATCAATCGCCGATGTTGTAATTCCTCCAGCATAACCAGATCCTTCACCACAAGGATAAATTCCTAAAATATTACTTTCTAGATTCTCATTTCTTAAAATCCTTATCGAAGAAGATGTTCTAGTTTCTGGGGCTAAAATAATACCATCTTTAAAACCATGTATTTTATTATCAAAGTAATTAATCCCATTTTTTAAAGCTTTATTTATATAATCCGGAAATATATAATTAATATTGCACTCTTTTACTCTTCCCTTTGTAAATGCATCAGTATTCTCAATGTCTTTACTTATCTTACCTATTTCATAATCTCTAAATTTTTGAATAGGTAAAGCCCCACCAGCAAGTTTATATGCATTGTTTTCTAAAGACTCCATAAATTTTAATCCATCAAATACCTCTTCACCATAATCTTTACTATCAACAGTTACAATTATGGCACTATTAGCAAATCCTGAATCTCTCATGTAGTTACTCATACCATTTGTAACAACGCTAGTATCACCACTAGCAGAACTTACAACATAACCTCCTGGACACATACAAAATGAATATACCCCCCTGCCATCACTATTAGTATAAGTTAATTTATAAGAGGCCGGAGGAAGATTTGGATAAACCATAGGATACTGATTTTTATCGATTAACTCTTGCGGATGAACAATACGTACTCCCACTGCAAATGGCTTAGAGGTGATATTTAGATTATTGTTATATAACATATTAAAGGTATCTCTAGCACTATGTCCAATTGCTAAAACCACTACTTCACTAGCAATTTTCTCACCATTTACAATAACACCTTTTACTTCACCATTATTAATTATTAAATCACTAACTAAAGAATTAAAGTGTATCTCACCACCCCATGATATTATTTTATTACGTAATTCTTTAATTACATCACGCAAAACATCGCTACCAATATGAGGATGATTACTATACATGATATCTTCATGTGCACCACACGAAACAAATATATTAAATACTTCTCTTGCTCGGTGCATCCTATCATGAGTTAGGGTATTAAGTTTGCCATCAGAAAAAGTACCAGCTCCTCCTTCTCCAAATTGCACATTAGAGTTTTTATTTAAAATGCCATCACGCCAAAAAGTATCAACATCTTTTATTCGTTCCTCAACACTTTTACCTCGTTCAAAAAGAATCGGTTTATACCCATGTTTAGCAAGCATATATGCACAAAATAAACCAGCAGGACCAGCCCCAACTATTACTGGTCTACTAACTAAAGGTGTATTACCACACTTTGGAAATTCATATACTTCTTCAATATACTTAGTTACATGTTTATTTTTCAAATATTTATCTTCATCACTTACTTCTACTAAAAACTCATATACGTAACAAAATTCATGACCAACTCTTGCATCAACAGATTCTTTATATATCTTATAACTAACAATTTTATTACTACTTACACCCAAATATTTAGCAATTATTTTTTTATAATCTATCTTTTCACTAACAGGAACTTTAACATTTTTTAAACTTAACATATAGCATCCCCCACTAATATACCGCTAAGTATAGCAATAGTTAGATTATAACCTCCACAATCACCATCGAGATCTAATACTTCACCCACAAAATATAAATTAGGATTATTCTTACTTGCTAGATTACTATCTAAATCATGCAAATCTATACCACCAGAACAAACCTGAGCAAAATCATAACCCTTTGTACCTACTACTCTAACTTGCATATTAGTTAAATTATTGCATAATTTATTTTTCTCATCACCACTTAAACCATCCCAAGTTTTATTAGTATCTATCTTTAATTTAGAACATATCGCAAATAATAATTTATAATTTATGAATGCATCACATAATTCAGTAATATCTCTATTAGTTAAAAGTTTATTTCGTTCATCTAAAAACTCTTTTAAATCTGATAAAACCCAAGGAACAAAATTTATTTCAATTGTTTCTATTTTACTATTACGCAAATTAATACTAATATCTCTACTTATATTAAATACACAAATACCACTTACCCCATAATCCGTAAGTTGTATCTCGCCTTCCTCAATATGATTTTTATATTTTACTTTAACATGACTTCTTATTCCTTTCCATTTACTTTCCATACCTGTATCAGTAATTAATTGTACTAGCGAAGGATTAACATCAACTACATTTATTCCATACCTCTTAGCAACTTCATAACCAAAACCAGTACTACCAGTCTTAGGATACGCTAAAGAACCAGTTGCTATAATTACTTTATCATAGATTTCACTCACAGACTTAGCAGTTACTTTTACTTTTCCATTAATTTCATCAATACCTATTATCTCTCTATCAACAACTATATTTACTCCCAAACTTAAAGCCATATTAACAAGTGCTGATTTCATACTACTTGATGATTCTGAAAAAGGATAAAAATAACCATTTTTAACAATTGGAATTATACCCAGTTCATTCCAAAAATTATTTACTTTATCAATATTTTCTTTAGTTATTATATTTTTAATATCACTACTAGAATGATACTTATCTACTCTTTGAACATTATTAAAATAATTACATTTACCATTTCCTGTAAGTAATAATTTTTTTAAAACACTACTATTTTTCTCTAGAATTGTTACATTATATTTTTTTCTAGCCAAAGTTATGGCTGCAGCAAAACCTGCAGGTCCTCCACCAATAATTGCTATATTCATTAATCATCACCTATTTATTTCTAATTATCTTTATTGCATCGGGTATACACTTTATTTGATCACTTGCTATACTAGATACATCTGTATACTTTAAACTAGCAATACTACCAGCAAGCCCCGCTAAATATGCAGCACCAGCAACAACTAAAGTATCATACGAGTTATATGCAAGAAATCCTGCCAGTATTCCTGATAAAACATCTCCAGATCCCGCCGTAGCCATTCCTGGTGAACCAGAATCAACTAAATAAGTACTAATCCCATCAGTAATAATAGTTGTTGGCCCCTTAAGAAGCAAAATAATATGATATTTTTTAGCAAACTCTTCAGCCAACTTTTGAGGATTTTCTTTAATATCTGAAACACTTATTCCAGTAAGTCTAGAAAACTCTTTTAAATGGGGAGTTAATATAACCCTTGCTTTAGTATTACTTAACCAATCAAGATTTTTAGATAAAATATTTAATCCATCAGCATCAATTATTAGTTTTCCTTTATAATTAAATAATATATATTCTAAGTATTCATTTCTAGAAATATCACTTCCCCAACCCATACCAACTGCTAGAGAATCAAGATTTTTTATCGCATCAGATAAATTATTATCTAAAACAAATAAGGTTTGTTCAAGTAAATAAGGCGTTATAGCATCTTTCAAATCTTCATCAACTATAACTCTAGCAATACCACATCCACTACGTAATGCCGCTAAAGACATGCTCGCCAGTTTAACTGAGCCACTATAGTTTATTGATCCACCCATAATACCTGCAACCCCAAAATCATATTTATTAACATCATTATCTCTAAATTTAAAAAAGTCTTTAATATCTTCTATTGTTATTTTCATAAACATCACACAATAATATTATCATAATTACTAGCAAATTAAAAGATAGTTAAATTATTAATATTAACTACCTCTATCTATTATCGAAAAATTATAAGGCAATTCTATATGGATCAGATTGAGTACCAGTATGATTTCCAGATAACTCTACATTAGATTCTAGATAAAAAACAGGACGAACACCGCAAAGATCGGTATTTGAATAAAATATATCACCTACTTTACCTTCATCATTAATACGAACAGATGCATTTGTCACATCAGTCCACGGAGTAATAGTCCACTCAGTAATTCCACTATAAAGCCAGTTATTTTCTCTAGTTAAACTATTATTATAAGAACTTAATTGTCTATTCCAATTATCTGGACTTGCTCCGTATCCATAATCTGAAACATACATTAAACCAATTTTAGCACTTACAACTGTATTTGTTGCTGGAGTTAATATTTCATTTTGATATACATTTTTTACAGTTGCATTTGTTATATTAGCACGCGTATTTCCTCCAACCTTCCAAGATATAGAACTAATTTTACTTTGCCATTGCGCACTAAAATGTCCTAAAAAATTTTGGTTTAAATTTATTGTATTTAACTCACTTGCACTCCAATTAATTGTTGAAGTGGAAGCATTAATATAATTCCAATAAAATTTATCTATTGTAGTTTTACTACCTTCATAATTTGAAAATTCATTAGCATTATACGTACCATAAGGATAATAACTTCCATTTGTTCCCAGTAAATCACTATTTGCAAAATCCGCTTTTATTAATTTTATCTGTTCACCAAATACTCCAATTATTCGATATAAATTATCCTCTGGACAAGCTGCGGCATCTGATCCAAAACACACATAATTATTTGGATTTACACCTGCATATCTATAACTATTATCCCCTGCTTCTAAACTTGCATTTGTATAATCACCTACACCGTCATGATAATAAATTCCTTCAACCCCATCACCAGCAATATTATTAAATTCCTTAATACAGTTTGTCAAATTTGCCCCATCATTACAAACTTCTGCAATTGTTGGTTCAACGGTAGTTGCATCAGTATTATATATCGCTGATTGATATCCTTTACTATCTACCAAATATACTTTTAACGTATATTTCGTTGCAGCATCTAACCCAGTAAATGTATATGTATTACTTGCACTACTTACATATTCTTCATCATTCTTAGCATAATAATAATTTACTATTTCATTTTCACTTTCTGCATCTACAGTTAAAGATATACTATTACTTGTTATATTACTTATATTTACATTCGTTATTCCTATCGGTGCATTTTCCCTAATAATTAGATTTGCGTTAAATGACTTCCCAGTATTAGCATTTTGATCACTATCTAAGTTTACAAATATTACTTCTATGTTCCAATCTTGCGTAGTTGTACCCGTTGAAGTTATTTCATAATTATCTGCTATTGTAATGAGTCCAGTTTGTGTTGTTATATCAAATCCTGTTTCTTCGCCACTTGTCTTTCTTTCTAAAGAACCAAGTGTTGTTAATTCTGTACCATCAGGATCTGTTACTTTTAGTAGTATTTCTGCTTGATTATCAACTGTGGTATATTCAAAATCATTACTTTCTATATTTAAATACACATAATAATTTCTTGTGGCATTATTGGTAGCATTATTTGCTGTTAATGTTGCTCTTGCAAAAGTTTCACCACTTTTATTACCTGAGCCTTGATAAAAGTCTTCCTCACTTGCCGTTAAACTTATCGCTTCACCTACTTGAAATGATAAGTTATCAGTTGTTGCAGTGTTAGCATTAACATTGATATTTCCAGCATCACCTGTTTGGGCAGCAAAATAAGCAAATGTAGCTCCCACTACTACCGCTATTAGTGTTACTACTCCAATTATAGATAACACTAATGCTTTCTTTTGATTATTTTTTTCCATATTAACTCAATCCTTCCTTATAATAATTAATGCCATCATTTCTTATGCCTATCTACCTCAATTTTAGAAAGTATTTAAATAGAAGTCAACAATATACATTTATTTTAAATTAGTTTTACGTAAACAAAAACAATCACATACGGATTGTTTTTCAGTCACTTATTGTTTCCATCTTTAAAAAGTTCGTAATTCTTTCGTTTTCTATTCCTGGAAGTCCTCCAGTAATAACTATTCTATCATCTTTCTTTAAATTAAAGAATTCTTTTGTTTTTTGCATTACTAAATTAACTAATTCATCTGTATCATCCATTAAAGGAACAATGCAAGTATAAATTCCATAATTAAGAGCTAAACTTCTAGCGGTTTTTTCAGTTGTACAATTAGCAAGGATTGGTGCATTTGGTCTAAAATTACTAATCATTCTAGCACTATAGCCACTAATTGATTCAACCGCTACTGCTGCAACATCAACATAACTAGTTAAATCAACCGCTGCCTTAGCAATACATTCAGTTCTACCAATCTTACCATTATAACTAAAATGTTTAGCGCTATGATCTTCCGCATCACTTGCAATACTAGCCATAAAACTTACAGCCTCAACTGGATAAGCCCCAACTGTAGTTTCTCCACTTAACATAATAGCATCAGTACCATCCAATACCGCATTAGCAACATCAGTAACTTCTGCTCTTGTGGGTCTTGGATTTTTCTTCATGCTTTCAAGCATTTCCGTTGCAACAATACACACTTTACCAAATTCTCTAGCTCTTTGGATTATTTTCTTTTGATAAACCGGAAGTAAGGAAATCGGTACTTCTTCTCCTAAATCCCCACGAGCAACCATAACTCCATCACTAACAGAAAGGATTTCATCTAAATTGTTAATACCAGTCATACTTTCAATCTTAGATATAATTTTAATACTTCCCTTTTCACTTTCAATTATTTTACGTGCTTCAAGTACATCTTCCTTACTTGAAACAAAAGAAAGTGCTAAAAAGTCTCCATTATTTCTTACAGCATAACGAATATCTTCTTCATCATCACTACTTATAAAAGGAATATTTAATTTTACACCTGGTGCAAATAAACTTTTCTTACTACCAAGAATTCCACCATTTATAATTTTACAAGTAACACTAGCAACATCCTTTCCTATTACTTCGATTTTCATCAAACCATTTTCTAGTTGTACAGTATCACCAATATTTAGGGAATCCACTGCTTCTGGATGATTAACGCTAAATCTTTCATGATTACCAATTACATTTTCTTTAACAATTTTTATGGTTTCCCCAGGTATTAATTTAATACCTCCATCTTCTACTTCACCATTTCTAAATTCTGGTCCCTTTGTATCAAATAAAAGCCCTATATTTTTTCCTAATTCAGCATTTGCTTTTTTTACTAAATCAATTACTGTTTCTCTTTCTTCTATAGTTGCATGAGAAAAATTAACTCTAGCAACATTCATACCAGCATCAACCATTTTTTTAAATACTTCATAAGAATTACTGGCTGGTCCAATACTACATACTATTTTAGTTTTTTTCATAATCCACTTCCTTTTCAACAGACTTTCATTTTACTACAAATAACCAAAAAAATAAAGCACTAATTAAAAATTAGTACTCTAAAATTTTATAAATGCTGCTAATACTCTCTCCAACTAAATCATAGCAAAAAATAATTATAAAAAAAAGCAATTGTTAATTGCTCTCAAGAATATTTATCTCGTTTTGTAAATAGTTTATCTCATTTTGATAAGTTTCCAAAACATTTTGACTATCAAAATAATTAGTAATTGTATTCATTGTATCTTTATCATAATTAGTAACCCTAAATCTATCTTGTCTCATAAAATAATCAATCAAAATTGTTTCATCTGAGAAATCTTTCTTTAATGTAATAAGCATACTTTTAAGATAAAATTTAATATAATTTCCATCTACTTCTTTTATATAACAACTTCTATTTAGATCATATGTATACCCATTATTTATTAATATATCCTCGCTAATTTTTATATCATCAAATTCTGGTAATACATCACTACTACCTTTATTTTTTAAGTATATCAAAGAATCATTCTTAAACTTTTCTTCTACTCTTAATTTATAATTATATACATACTTTTTCCCATCAACCACAAAAGAAATCTCAATATAAAGTTTATCTAAATTAGTACTACCATCTTCAAAATATTCCCCGTACCCATACTTTTCTGTTAAATAAAAATTATCCGTATATATGCCTTCAAATACTAATCTTTCTTCATCATCACATTTCTTATATAATTTAATATTATATTCTGTATCACTATTAGTTATATCTAATTTAGATACAAGAGTTCCTAGTTGAAAATAATTTTGGACTTTTGATTTAACAATAATAGAATTATTTAATGCAAATTCATCACTATCTAAATAGACATTATATAAAGCAAATTTATTACGATTAAAAACTATTACAAGTGTAAAAATAATTCCCACTAATATTATAAAAATAACTGATGAAAATATTAAATTGCGTTTTGTTGTCTTTTTCTTTTCTACTTCAATAATATCTTCGATAGTAATATTATCATCCATCGCAACAAGCAACTTTATATCGATATCAAGTATCTTACATAATTTAAATATTACAGATATATCTGGTCTAGTCTTATTGTTTTCCCAATTACTTACAGCTTGCCTTGTTACAAATAACTTCTTTGCTAAATCACTTTGACTTATATTTTTCTTCTTTCTATGATTAGTAATAATACTTCCTATATCATCATGATAATTCATAAAACCACCTAAACGATAATTATTATACAACAACTTAAAGTAAAATCAACCTATATAGCAAGATAAAAGGTAAAAATGCTAAAACAAATAATAATAAAACTTTTAAAATGCCCCATCTAACTAACTCTCCTTTAGTAAATCCTAAGCAATAATACATATAACTTTTATCTTTTTCATGAGTATATATACTTTTGAAAACAAAATAGAAACCAATCAAAACAATACCAATTAAAATAGTTCTAAAAATATAATATCTAGTATCATAGTTAGTATCTTCAAAATAACCATTCACTCTAACATGATTTACCCCCATCAAAGATAATTTATTAATTTCTGATACGCACTCTCCTAAATTAGACCAATCATTTAAAGTAACCATATATAAAGTATTATCACTTTCATCAATTATACTATCAAATAACTTTTCACTCATATAACTTTCATTATTGTAACTACTAACCTTATCTACTATCACTAATTCTATATTATATCTTGCTAAAGTTACTGTATCTCCTACTTTCTCATCAAAAAATATTCCCGAGTTAGCAATAAATTCATTTCCATTTAATTTATCGCTAATAAAAATATCATTATTTCCCCCTGGCTTAGTTGAAGTACGGATGCCCAAAATAACATTATCAATTATATCTATATTTTTTACTCTATCATATTTACTATAATTATCTTCAAAAACTATATAAGCATTTTCATTATGTTCATTATAATAAATAGTTCTTCTATTATCTAAAAAAACAATAAGAACAATTAACCAAAATAATATAAAAACAATTAATGCATAAATTAAATTAATTTTATTTTTTAAAAAATTTCTTATTATCATAACAACCCCTACATAAATTTATTATCATATTCAAGTATTTTCGAAGCATACTTAGGAAACTTTGCTCTTCTAGTAATAAGAATTACCCCAACACCTTTATCGTTTAACCCTTTAAGTAAATTGTAAAATTCTTTTTCTTCATTCTCCCGAAATAATTCTGTTGGTTCATGAGCAATTACAAATTTTGGTTTATTTACTAAAGCCCTTATCAAAGATATCTTTTGTTTTTCATATAGTGATAACTCTTTAGGATACTTATCCTTATATGTCTCCATATTATATTCTTTCAATAAATCATTTACTCTTTTTTCTTTTTCTTCCTTTTTCAAATTGCTTTCATTACCTAAAGATAACATAACATTATCAAATACATTAAAATCATCATCTAATAATATATTTTTAAAAATAAAACCAATATTTTCTCTTCTTACTTTGGCTTTATCTTTATAGGAATAACCACTTACATCTTCCCCACCTATTATAAACTTACCTTCCATAATTGGTCTTACTAAGCCCAAAGTATCAAATAAATAACTACCTAATTTTTCTGTTTCTACTAATATATAATAAAATTTACCCACATCAAAAGTAAAACTAACTTCTTTTAAAATACCAACACCCTCTATAATACTATAAATACGCTCTAATCTCATAATCATTACCCTATTTAAATTATATTATAAATTGATTATTTTTAAAAGTGCTTATTTAACTCTTACTACTAATATTTAAAATTATACCAATACTAATCATTGATACAAGCAGGCTAGATCCTCCATAAGACATAAACGGAAGTGTTACACCTGTTACAGGAATAAGCCCAATAACTACTGCAATATTAAGTAACGATTGAATAATAATGCCAAATCCTAATCCAAAAGTTAAATATTTTTTAAATAAATCATTTTGTCTTAAAGCAATACGTACAATCCTGTAAAATATAAAAAATAAAAATGTTGATACAATTAATATACCAAGAAAACCAAATTCTTCAGATATTATAGAAAATATAAAATCTGTCTGCGGTTCTGGTAAATAAAACTGTTTCTGCCGGCTTTCCAAGAAACCTTGCCCAAGTAACCCTCCCGGCCCAATAGCATATAGCGACTGTATTATTTGGTATCCTGAACCCAAAGGATCAACCCAGGGATTTAAAAATGATACAATTCGCTCCATCCTATAGGGCGCAACTATAATTAAGGCAACTATTCCAAGTAAACCAACTAAACCAACCTTAACAAAGAAAGACACCTTTACTCCTGAAATAAATATCATAACAACAAGTGCTAGAACAATAACCATACCTGTACCAAAGTCTGGTTCAAGCATAATAAGTAAGAAAAATACCCCAATTACGAGAAGTATTGGTAATACTCCCTTTTTTATATCTTTAATGATACGCTCATTACTACTTAAATATTTAGAAACATAAATAATTAAACCCAGTTTAGCAAATTCACTAGGTTGAATACCTAGTCCTCCGATACCAAACCAACTTCTACTTCCATTACGAATTGTTCCAATCCCCGGTATAAGAACAAGTATAAGTAAAATAAAACAAAAAAGTAATATCAAATTAGATTTTTTATGTAATATATTTATATCTATTTTAGAAATTATAAATATTAAAAATAACCCCATTATAAAAAAGGCACTTTGGGCTTTAACATATTTAAACGGATCATTAAACTTATATTCGGCCCAAATCGAACTAGCAGAATAAATCATAACTATACCAAATATAGCAATTAAGATAACTGCTAAAAGTAGTAATTTATCACACTTTTTCATATATTCTCCCATTTAATCAATATTAAAAAATCACAAAAAAATACATAATATTTGCAATTTTAAATACTTTGTGCTAGAATACATCATATCAAAAGGGGGATTTATGGAAACATACAATGTTTTATTTAATGATTCTAGTGTTAATTTTCATATACCATATAAATACTACGAAACATTTAGTACAAAAGGTTATTTTAAAAGACTTAAAAAAGTTGCTAGTAAAGGTTATATCGTAAGTTATGAAATAAATGATAACGAAATAATATATTATGAAACTAATAGATTAAAAGGATACAAGAGATATCGAATTGATAAAAAACAAAATAGCATAACAGAAGTTCAAATATATATAATTGAAGAAACACTTAAAAATGCTCCATTATGTACATTTGCAAATAAAATAAAACCTAAAAAGGCAATATTTGTTAATAAGTTATCAGAATATTACCCAAGGGAATTTAAAATACCTTTTTCAATCGGTTCATCGGTTGTACCAGCCATTGCGGCATTAAGCATACCAATAGATCCAACAACTTTTCTCTTGGCACTTTCCGCCGCTGGAGCCATAAATTTAGCTTACGCAGTATATGGTATTTGTGGTTCTATTATTGAAACAAACAAAGAAGTTGCAAACCTAATATTTGACATGCCCCTAGATAAATATTTAGAATCTAAAGATTCACCTGAATTAGTTGAAAGTAATACTAAAAGTAAAAAAGCCAAAGATGTATTTAGGGAAGAAATAAAAGAACTACTAGTAGAAATAAATGATATTTTAAGTAAGTTAGACAGTTATGAACAAGAAAAATATCAAAAAATATTAGAAGACAAATATAACGAATATAAAAGCAAAATTACAAGTATTGATGATTTAGATATAAGTTTTCAACTTAATAGCGCCTATTTCATTGTATTTTTAACCGAACTAAGGAGAAGCATGTTAAAAAGTTTGGATTTTCAAAACTATATAACAAATTTAGATAATATAATTATTAATAATAAAGATACAAAAAGGACTAGAACAAATCCAAAAGATAACGAGTAAACTATCTAGCAGAACTAAATGATTTATTTTCCGATACACCAAAAATAACTGTTTCCCGCAGAAGAAATAAAAGTCCAAATGGAAAAATATAAAAAGTTGTTCAAAATCAATCGAACAACTTTTTTTTATAACCAAACACCATAGACAATCGCTGCCATTGCTAAAATAAAGCCAACTACCCAAAATAATTTTATAATATCTGGTTCTGCCCAACCCAGTTCCTCAAAATGGTGATGGAGCGGTGCTTTTAAAAATACCTTTTTATTAAAGTATCTAATAGAAATTATTTGAATTAAACTACTAAGTGTTTCTATTACAAACACCCCACCGATTAAAACAAGTGATAACTCATGTCTTGATACAACTGCAACACTAGCAAGTGCTCCACCTAATGCAAGAGAACCCAAATCTCCCATAAATATTCGAGCAGGATGAGTATTAAATACCATAAAACCAACTAAAGACCCAGTTAATAGGAAACAAAATATTGCTATTTCTTGATATCCTTCAAGCCAACCGGCATTCCATGTAATTATACCATATGCAAAAAAAGCAATTGCTGATAAACCTGCTGCTAAACCATCAAGTCCATCTGTTATATTGACGGCATTCGTTGTACCAACAAGTAAAAATAAAATAAAAAGTCCAAACATCCAACCAAGTGGAATATATATATTTAAGAAAGATAAACTAAGAACTGGCTCGCCTCCACCTTTCATAAATAAATAGAAAAATACTAGAGCAATAACCATTTGAATTAAAAACTTAGTTACTAAACTTACCCCATTATTATTATGAAATTTTATCTTCAAAAAATCATCTACAAAACCAAGTATTGCATAAGCCAAGAAGACAAATATTACAATTATCAAATTATAACTTATCTCAATACTTCCCTTTAAATATAATAAAATAAGTGATACAATAACTGGAACAATAAATATTACTCCCCCCATTGTGGGAGTACCTTCTTTTTTCAAGTGCCTTTTGGAAATGAGTTTGCTTACCGATTGTCCAAAATGTAATCTCTTAAATAAAGGAATAACAAATAAACCTGTAATAAGAGATAAGACAAACCCTAGCATCAAAGCCATTGCTGCTTTTGCAAGAATTAACATAAAAAGCCACCTCTTCTTAAATATTATACTATATTTTTATTTCTCTTATTAATATTTCCCTAAAATTTTGACATCATTTGACAGTTAATTAAGCATTAATACTACTGTTCCACCTTCTTTTGCATACATTCCTCCCTCAGGACTTTGATAAACGACACTCTCTCCACTTCCACTATATTCAATATTAAATCCCTTTAAACTAGCCTTTGCTTCATCCAAACTTAAACCAACTACATCTTGTACTACTACATATTTAGTATCTAACCATGTATATTCTTTAGGTATTCCTTCTGTATCAGGTTCAATATCTAGTATGTCTATAGCACTTAAGAAAATATTACGAGCAATCGGAGCTGCAACAGTACCACCATATTGCACAACATTTTTTGCATTTTGTATCGCTACATAAACTACAATTTCTGGATCATCCGCAGGCATAAAACCAATAAATGATAAAATATATTTTGAATCACTATAAACTCCATTTTCAACTGTCTGCGCGGTTCCTGTTTTACCACCGATTCGGTAATTTTCAATATAAGCATTGTGTCCACTACCTTTAGCAACTACACTTTCTAAAGCATAACGCACAATCTCTGAAGTCTCAGCACTAATTACTTCACCCACTGCTGTTGGAGTAATACTTTTAACTATTGTATCTGTTTCTGATTCTAAAAAATTCTTAACAATATATGGCGTATACAAAGTACCACCATTTACAACTGCACTTACTGCTCGAACCTGTTGAATGGGAGTTACACTAATTCCTTGCCCAAAAGCAGTTGTTGCTAGTTCCACATTTCCCATATCAGCAACATCAAACAAAATTCCAGTACCTTCGCCATTTAAATCAATTCCTGTTTTTTCTCCAAAACCATATTTATCAATATAGCTCATTAATGTTTCTTTACCAAGTTTAAGCCCTAAATTAACGAACCCTGGATTGCTTTGTGTCAACACAGCAACACTTTAGAGCCGAAGTTTGCCTTGCACAAGCAAGGTTTTTGGCTGTCAAAC
>CALVKN010000025.1 GCA_944332715.1 uncultured Bacilli bacterium | reverse complement strand
TTCTTTATAATCATTTATTTTCTCATCTAAAAAATGATTATAAAGAAATCTCGTACACCCAATAGTTTTATTTATTAGTTCTTTTTGTTCATCTGTTGGATATAATCTTAAAATATAGCCTTTTAGAATTGTAAGCATGACATTCACCTCCTGAATGATAAACCAATCATATCAAACAAATGTATGTGTGTCAAGCACTTTTTTTCAAAAACGTATGACTTTCCTATTATACAAGAAAAAAGATGATAAAACTCATCTTTTAACAACATCCACGATCATATACATTTTCACAGACATTTTCTTCACAATAAGTATATTCAGGTCTGTAAGTATGTCTGTAAACATGATGGTTAATTATTCTGGTGTTACATGGCATGATATGTGGTACATCATAGCAAATATAACGGTGACACACTCTTTCTTGAGGGCATTCATATATTGGCATCACTCCACAACCAGGCATATCCATCATTGGTGCTGAACAACAAGTGCTATTTTCTGAAGCCATTTGCATATTGGTTTTATCGTAACTCTTCTTGTTTTCTGTTTCATACGTTTTTGATTCATTAAAATAATTCATATTAAACTTCCTCTCTTTCTAGTGTATACTATGAGTAATTTTTAAAAATGTCTAGGTTGGAGCACAAAAAAAGCAACTATTTTTTAGCTGCTTTAGTTTCTTTTGGAAATAAGAATTCCCGTGAATTATAATAATACTCGCAACCTGATATTACCGATAGAATTGTTGCAGCGATTAAGAACAGGTCCGCAAGTGGGAAATTAATAAGTTCGAATGGTAAATTGTAAAAAAGAATCAATGTTACACCACACATCATACAAATTGTCTTAAGTTTTCCCATAATTGATGCCGCAACTACTTTACCATGATTTCCAGAAATCATTTTACATGAATCTACAACAATATCTCTAGTAATTATTACTACGGGAATAATTATAGATATAATTCTTTCATAAGATAATACTATTAATAAACCGTTAACAAGTATTTTATCTGCGATAGCATCAGCAACTTTACCAAAATCAGTTACTTGATTATTTTTACGAGCTAAGTAACCATCTAGAAAGTCTGATAAAGAAGCAATTAAGAAAAGAACACCTGCAACGACATATTTTATATCCACAACAACATTACCTATTGTATATTTCGGCCAGGTAATTCCTAGAGAAGACCAAGGAATTAATAACATAACTAATATTAAAACTGATAGAATAATTCTAGCAATTGTAATTTTATTTGGCAAATTCATATTTTTCATAACTACTATCTCCTATAACTTATAACATCCGTAACACTGCGATTGATTGTAACTTGTTTAACTGACCAAAATATGGCAGCGATAATCATTAAAAATATTACGACATATACCACTACATATACCCAATTATTATATTTTTTGTTGGTTTTAGTATATGGGGATATTACTTTATCATCTTTTTTTTCTTCTTTAATCTTTAATTCAATAGTTTTTTCAATTTCTTTAATTGGTATCTTGGATGTATATTCAAACATATACTCATTAAATTCATCAATTAAATTTTTTTCATCTAAACCTAAATATTTAGCATAACTAGCAATATATTCTTTTAATTCATAAATATCTTTGAATGCACCCGTTCTACCATCTTCAATATTTTCAAGTATTTCAGGTTTAATACTTAAGTCTTTGCCGGCTTCATTTAAACTAACACCCGAAGATTCTCTCGCATACTTGAGGGCCTCACCGATCTCGTTCAAAACTAAACACTCCTTTTTCTCGAAAATAAAAAAATAATTTTAATAAGCCATGTTCTGTACTCTACATAAAGTAAAGTGGCAAATATTTATCTCCTTATAAAGGCTCTTGCATTGTTTGATTCCTTTGCAAAAGTTCCCCTACCAAAATTTGGGTTTCTCGCTCGTGGGGTTTACCTCGTTCCACTTGCTTCGTTTCCAAAACAACTCGTCTCTATGGCACTTTATATCTACTAAAACCAGTTAAGGTTTATTCGATGCCGTTAGCTTACGCTACCCTAAGTTATTGTTTCCTTAGGCACGAACACTACCATCAATCGCAGATGGTGCGAGCATGGACTTTCCTCTACATAACAAAATATGCAGCATTTGCCTAAAAATTATTCATTATTTCCATATACTACTTTTTCTAACTGAGAAATACGTTTTAGAAGGTCAACGTTACTTGTGCTTCTAGATGGCGTATCGCTATTACTAGATGCTACATCTTGTAAACGTCTTATTTCTTGCTTCAATTTAATATTATCTTCAGTTAAATCTTTAACATTTTTTTCTAAATGCTTTATAATATTAGAATATTCCGTATAATCTCTAATGACCATATCTAAAAACTTATCTACCTCTTGAGGGCGATATCCTCTAGCATCAATTTTAAATTCTTTTTCTAAAATCTCCTGCGGAGTCAAATATAATCTATCACTATACAAAACATTCACCTTCTAACAGTAAAATTATATACTATTTTTTCTAACTAGTCAATATATGTGAATGCCAGGATTAAGTAGTTTTATTTCGTTTCTTTCTTTTCCTCTGTTTATCCACTAAATAAGTATTTAATATGGCATAATCCAGTTTTCTTAACATTTCATTTATAAAATAATCAGGTCGCATTTTATCACCAAAAATATTATACTAAAGACTTTTTTTAATTGCATTAACTTCGACATAAATAGACATTAAAAGTATAAAAGTCAAGAAAAATTTATTTACTTGTCACTTCTTAACTGTCAAGTGGAAACAAACCTACAAAGAAATGCTTAAATATGATATAATTATAAAGGTGATTTATTTTGTTATATCCGAATAACATTAAAAAGACCTATACTAAATTTACCACTTATGGTAATCGAGGTATGGATCTAGAATATTTAATTGAGCAAGCGAATGACTATTATACTTCAAATGATATAGCATATATATATAAAAAGGCTACTCCGATTGGAGTTACGAAAGTAACTTATAGTAGCAAAGGAAAAAGAATACAAGATGGATATTATAAAACACCATCGACACTCGATTTTAATGGTTTATATAAAGGATATTATGTGGAATTTGATGCTAAGGTTACTCAAAACAAAACAGCATTTCCAATAAGCAATGTTCATGATCACCAAATAAAACATATTAGAAATATTAATAAACATGGAGGAATTGTTTTTTTAATAATTGCAATGAATGATAAATATTTTTTACTTATGGGAAATACTTTTTTAAAATTCTTAGATAATGAAGAAAGAAAAAGTATACCATATGAATTTTTGGAACATAATGCATTTGAAATAAAGTTGGGACTTAAAGGATTAGATTATTTAAGTGTGTTAGATAAAATTATCGGAGGGATAGAATGAAAAAGATAAAGTTAGGTAAGATTAAAATAAAGAAGAAAAATAAAGAAAATAATGCAAATACAAGCAAGAAAGGTAAAGTTAAATCAATTGTTTTATCGGGAATACTTATATGTGGTATTGCAGTAATATCAATTGCTTTAGTATTTGCTTTATATATTATAATTTCTTCACCGGATTTTGATCAAGATAAGTTATATTCTAAAGAATCAACTGTTTTATATTATGCTGATGGTGTTACAGAACTTGCTCGTTTAGGAGCAGAAGATAGAGTTTTAGTAACCTATGATGATCTACCACAAGTTTTAGTAGATGCTATTGTGGCAACTGAAGACTCAAGATTCTTCCAACACAAAGGAATGGATGTTGCAAGATTTGTTAAAGCCGCTTTTGGACAACTTCTAGGTAATAGTTCTGCTGGTGGAGCATCAACTATTACCATGCAACTTGTAAAACAAGTATATACCAACTTTGAAGATGAAGGTATCGAAGGTATTATTCGTAAGTTTACTGATATATACATGGCTGTATTTAAAGTTGAAAGTAATTATACTAAAGAAGAAATACTAGAATTTTATGTAAATACAATGTGGTTTGCTGGGCCATCAAGTATTAATACTACTGGTATATATGGAGTCGAACAAGCTTGTCAATATTATTTTGGTAAATCTGTATCTGACTTAACACTAGCAGAAGCAAGTATTATTGCAGGTATGTTTCAAAACCCATATACATTAAATCCTTATACTAATCCTGAAGGGGTAAGAAATCGTCAAGAAATAGTTTTAACATTAATGGTTAATCATGGATATATTACTGAGGAACAAAAGAAAGCTGTTTTAGAAATACCAATTGAATCTTTAGTTACAACAAGAGAATCAAATAATGGTTCTAATCAAGCGGTAATTGATTATGTTGTTAATGAAGTAACAGATAGAACTGGTCTTGATCCTAGATATAACGCAATGGAAATTGTTACAACAATTGAACCAGATGTTCAAGAAGTTTTAAACCAACTGGAAAATGAAGAAATTTATGAATTTCCAAATGATGCTATACAAGAAGGTATGGCTATAACAAGTGTTGAAAACGGTGCAATTATAGCATTATCTGGGGGAAGAAATTATGAAGCTACTGGTTTAAACAGAGCAGAAGAAAGGCGACAACCAGGTTCTACTGCTAAGCCAATATTTGATTACGGTCCTTATATTGAATATTTAAACGGTTCTCCCTCTACTCTATTTTTAGATGAAGAGACAACTTATAGTGATGGAACATCAATTAAAAACTCTGATGGTTCATATTTAGGTCTTATTACGATGCGAACTGCATTAATGCGTTCAAGAAATATACCTGCCTTACAAGCATTCCAAGCTGTATATGCAGAAAATCCTGATTATATAAGTAATTTTGTTCATGCGTTAGGCATTGATTATGGAGATACATTATATGAATCTATGTCAATTGGTGGTTTTGAAGGTATAAGTCCAATTGAAATGAGTGCGGCGTATGCTACATTTGGTCGTGGTGGATATTATATTGAACCTTATTCATTTACTAAAGCAACAATTTTAGAAACTGGCGAAGTATATGAACACAAATATGAAAAGGTTCGGGCAATGAGTGAAGAAACTGCTTATCTTATTACTGATATGTTAGTATCTGCTGCTGAGTCTGGTGTTGGTGGTGTATCTGTAAGTGGTACAACTATTGCTGCTAAATCTGGTACTACGAATGTTGATAGAGATGCCGCAGCATCTATAGGTATTCCAACATCTGCAACAAGAGATGCATGGAATGTTACTTACTCACCAGAATATTGTATTGCTCTATGGCTTGGTTATGATAGAACAACCTCAGAAAATTACTTAACAGTTTCCGTTGGTAATAGAGCACGTAGTGCTATTATGAAAGCTGTTGGTTCGAGAGTTTATTCAACAAATCAAAAATTTACAATGCCAAGTGGAATTGTCTCTGTAGAAATTGAAAATGAAACTTTCCCTACTCAACTTGCTAGTGAATATACTCCAACTAATATGAGATCAACAGGTTTATTTAAAGAAGGCACTGAACCAACAGATGTATCAACAAGATATGCTAAATTAGAAGATCCAACTAATGGAGATTATACCTTTGATGGAACAACTCTACGCCTTAGTTGGGATGCAATTACAACATCTGATGCAATAAATACTAGTTATTTACAAAATTATTTTAATACTTATTATGGAAATCATGCTAGTAAGTATTATGAACAACGTATAAGTTATAATAATTCATATATTGGTACTTTAGGTTATCAAATTTATCTTAAAGATACTAGTGGAAATCTAACATATATAGGTCGAACTGAAGGAACTAGTTATACTTTGAATCCAACTGAAAGTGGTAATGTAACATACGTAATTAGATCAGCATACTCAATATTTACTAATAATATGAGTGATGGATTAGAAATCACAGTAAACTTAGGAATGGATTCTAATGTTGATGATATAGTTGATCCAGATGATGATTCAGGGGACACTGGTAATAATGATGATAATAACAACCGACCTAATACTGGTTTAGAATAATAATAAAACCTATAAGAAACACAATCTTATAGGTTTTTGTTTACTTTGTTTTATTAATGTATTTACATATTGAAGTAAAAGGACATTTATCACATTCTGGATTTTTGCTTTTACAGATGTATCTTCCAAATAAAACTAATTGATGGTGTACTCTACTCCACTTATTTTCAGGAAAGAACTTCATTAAATCTTGTTCTATTTTACTTACATCATCACTTTTAGTAAGTCCGAGCCTTTTAGATACTCTTGAAACATGAGTATCAACAGCAATGGCAGGAACATCATACAAATTAGATAATACAACATTACAAGTTTTTCTACCTACTCCTGGTAGACTTTCTAAAAATGCTCGATCATTTGGTACTTTGCCATTATACTTTTCTACTAAACTTTTAGCAACACTTTTTATATATTCGGCTTTTCTTTTATGGGTACCTACCGGATATATAATTTGTTCAATATCCTTTATATTAGCATCAGCTAAACTAAATATATCGTATTTAGCAAATAAAACTTTAGTTACAGAGTTTACTCTTTTATCAGTTGACTGAGCTGATAGAATAGTAGCAATAAGTAACTCATAATCTTTGTTATATTCTAATTCGCACCTAGCATCAGGGAATAATTCATCTAAATTTTTTAATATTTCACTACTTTTCATTTAACCAATCAAAATTCATTACACTTGTTTCAAATAGTTTATCGTTATATGTATCTTCTTTAAAACGATTATTTACATCATTAATCGTTTTATAACCTTTTCTATTCCATTCGTATAAAACTTTATCAATGTATCTAAGATTAGTTGCTCCGTTATATACAGCTTCTTTAAGGGCCGCAAGAACTAATTCTTCACTAAAGCCTTTATCTATCCAAGCATTAATTATTTCATAATCCATAGTTGATAAGGTTCTGCCAAAACTACTCTCAAATATAGTGAATATATCCTCCTTTTCTTTGGCACTTTCATTTTTTTTAACATCGCTTCTTATTTCGTTATAAAAATTATCTAAGCAAACACGTTCAATAACTTTGCCAAAGCCATCTTTTTCTGCTTTAACTTTAATTAGTTTTTTCTTAATTAAATTACTATATGCTTCAAGTACTTGATCTTCACTCATATTTAAAGTTTTAGCAATAACTTTCATATCAAATACTAAATCAAAAGAATTATCAAAATAAAGTAATAATAAAAATTCGTTTAAAGATAAGTTTTCCTTTAATGCTTCTTTAATAAATATCGTTTCCGCAACAAGTTTTTTGTTATCTTTAAACATTTTTACTCACTTCCTTTTTAATAAATACTTTCTTATATCACTTTTTTTATTTTTTAATCTTCCTGATAAAATTTCAGTTATTAACTCACTATAAATTTCACTAACTATTTTACCGGGCTTAATATTTAATAGTTCTATTATTTCGCTTCCATTAATGGCTATATCCGTGCGGTCTTTAATGGGCATTTTTTTATACATTTGATTTATCTTTTTTATGTCTATGTTTAGAACCATCCCCGCAACAGTATTAATATATAAACCGTAGTTAAACAAAGTTTCGTAATTTATTATGCCTTTATTAACTACCTCGGTAATTCTAATTATATTGCTTTTTTCGTTATTTGTAAATGGGATTTTTAAAACTTTCACTTGAACATACATACCCATTAAGTCACTAGTGTAAAAACAATCGTCATAACTTAAACCAATAAGTTTACTTATGCCTAAATCATCGAGTAATTTTAGTCCTTTTTTAAAGTTAGGGCTACTTAATATTTTATCTAATTCTTCCCTAATCCTGCTACCAGATAAGGTACTAACTAGTGATGCATTTTTCTTTAAGGCAAGCATTAGTTCATCATCGATAGCAAAGTTAAGAGTTGTTGCAAAACGTATTGCTCTAAGTATTCTTAGAGGGTCATCTTTAAGGCGATAATTAGCATCACCAATCATTTTAATAAGACAATTGTTTAGGTCATTAATGCCATTTAAACAATCAATTACTTTACCAGTTTTATCAATACATATAGCATTTATAGTAAAGTCTCTTCGCATTAAGTCAGAGGCTAAATCCGTTATATAGTTTACTTCTTCCGGATGTCTATTTACATATTTACTTTCTTCTCTAAATGTCGTTATATCAATATTATAGTTATCTATTTTTAAATTGGCTCCCCCATAATTATTGGAACAAATACTAAAAATAGCATGGATATCCTTAGGTAGTGCAGAAGTACATATATCAACATCAAAGGTTTTAATACCAAGTAATGTATCTCTTACATATCCTCCGACTAAATAAGAACAAAATCCATGCTGTTCTAATGTATCTAAAACATTTTTTATTATTTTATCCATATTATCCCCATATAAATTATATCATTTAATGGAAATAAATTACATCTCTTTTCTAATTTTTTATGCTTTTTTGTAAAGTTTAATTTCTCCCTTTTGAGCACTTTTAATTATAGAAATCCATAGTTCATCTAAGACATTTCGCTCTTTTTTAGGATGTACTAAAAATCTTACTGTAAATTCAATGTGATTATCAACATATTCTGTATAGATTATTGGTTTTAAATTATTATAATAAATGCGATAATCACCACTGGCGGCATCTATTGCCTTATCCATTTTCTTAGGAATACTTTTAATAACGGCATTATTATTAACTATTTCATATAGTTTTTTCTTATGAAGATTTACATCTGCTTCTAAATCGACATTTACTTTCATTTCACTCCATATGTATTTGAAGGCTGTTGTGTAATTTTTTAAGGAACTAGAAAATACTTGGGAGTTAGGAATATTGACAATTATACCATTACTTTGTTCACCATTAACCCTATCACCTAGTTCAAGTACTTTAAAACTAATAGCAGTAATTAATACTACATCACCTTTAATATCTCCTACTTCAATACGATCTTCTACTACAAAGGGTTTAGCGACCTTTATATAGATACCCGCAAATAAATTAAGGATGACTTCACGCAAGGCAATTGTTGCTCCAGCAGAAATAAAACTAATAATTGTGACAACATTATCTAAATAATCTTCCCAAATAATAAATATTATAAATATTAAAATAATATTGGCTAGCAAATTAAGTCTTTGATTAAATTTAAATACATCCCTGCCACTATGTCTACCGCTTTTATAAATATGTGATATTACTTTAGCAATAAGTTTAACAATTACTAATGCAATAATACTAACAATGAAAAGTAAAATATATTCACTTTGAATACCAGTAACCCCCTTTAATGTATCTAGTATTTTTTCCATTTCTTTCATATTAATTTCCCCTTTCAAATGTCTACTATGATAACACTTTTATAAGAAAATTACTTGAAAAACAAATAAAAAAATAACTACTTTACATTTTACTGTAAAGTAGTTTAGTTTATTACTTTATGCTATGCGATATGGATTTTCTTGTGAACCATCACCACTAACATAGACAACATCAGAATTTAGATAGAAGGTTGGTCTTGTATTTGTTTGTAATAATACTTTTTTATTTTCATCATCCCATGAAAGAACTCCACCATTTTCACATTTTGACAATCTTTCATTAAATGTATATCCATCCTGCGGCCAACTAGTATCACTCGATACTTGATATTCTCCACTTTGATATTCTGTTTCATACATCATTGTTAGTGTATTAGAATTAATTATTTTTTGATTACTGTTATTTGTTAATACTACTTTGTTATTATCGTAATCGTTATAAAATATGGCAATTAAACCTAAAACTAATACAGTTAAAATAATTAATATCTTTTTCATTAACTTCGCCTCATAATACACACATAACGAGTATACAATAATAATATACTCATTTTCTGAGTAAAAGTCAATACAATTATAGTGAGTAAGATAAAATTAATTTAGGTGAAAAGAAATGAATCGAATTAGAGAAATGCGAGAAGATAATGACTTATTACAAAAGGATGTAGCAAAAATATTGAATATATCACAACAACAATATTCCCGTTATGAAAGCGGAGAAAATGAACTATCTTATGATAGCCTTATAAAACTTGCTAATTATTATAATACATCAATTGATTATTTATTATATCGAACAGATGAAAGAAAGCCTTATCCAGAATCTATAATGAAAAAATAACACCGCAAAGTGTTATTTTTTTGTTGATGCATTATATATTTCTTCTATTGAAGATTTTAATGTATTAGTAAACTCTTCATCAGTTTGATTTACATTTAATCCTTCAAGTAAGGCTCTAGAGAAACTGGCTGTCATTTTTTTGTTTTTACTTAGTAATTCACAAGCTTTATCTCTATCATATCCTCCTGATAAAGCAACAATTCTTAAAACATTTTTATAATGCAGCAATGAATCATAAAAGTTTGGTAAAGCAGGAATAGTAAACTTAAAAATGAGATAATCTTCTTTTTTCGTTTTACCTAGTTGTTTAATTATTTCAGTTTTCATGAAAGATTCTATTTGTCTTTTATTTTTAGCATTGATATCTACTTCTGGTTCAATAATTGGAACTAATCCTTTAGCAATTATTTTTTTAGCTAAACTGAATTGTTGTTCAATTATTTTTTTTATACCATATTCATTATATTCATGTATTACAGAACGCATTTTAGTTCCTACTACACCATACTTTATTCCTTCATCTAATATTTCATCTAATGCAGGAATACTTTTTAGTAATTGTACGCCATCTGATTCTGTATCTAAACCTAAATCTATTTTTAAGAATGAGGGGATATTTTTGTTTTTTAAGTAAGTAACAGTATTAACACCATCAATATCTCTTTCCATGGTATTTTTAAATAAAATTACTCCAAGAATATGTTTATCCGTAAATGCGGGATTAGTAATAATTCTTGAACGCATTTTATGAATAAAGTCAAACATTACTTCATCAGATGTAATTGCACTTTCATCTATTCCATAATTAGCTAACGTTTTTTTACTACTTCCACCGCTTTGATCTAGGGCTGCAATAAAGCCTTTTCTAGTACGTAATTCTTCAATCATTTTATCTTACCTCTTTCTTTATTAATTTTGCATGTAATACTACTCTTTCACTATCATTTAGACAAGTTGATAATGTTAATATATGGTCTTCGGCATTTAGTGTTGCATTAAAATCATATCTACTTCGCTCTTCAAGCATGGTAGCAAATTCTAAGAATTCTTCACTACTACTAAATTCTGTTTGTAAGTAATCACTAGTTGTAGGTATTGAATAAACAGAAAAAACTTGCCACAATGTGTTTTCTGTTGACGTTGATAACTTAATAACGTGATTATCAGGATTATCAAACCAATTAGTATTAAAAATATTTTTTAAAGATCCAAACATTGTACCATTTATTCTACCATGAGCATAAAGTATGGTATTTCTGTCTAAATTATTTATATCATTTCGATAATCTAAGAATACCCACCCTGCTGAATTACTCTCTTTATTAAAATCTCTTTTTAAATAATATTCATTATCTGTAGTTTGAACAAAAGGATAATTTATATTCGTTCCACTTACTTGAAGCCAACCTTTAGTATCACTGTTTATTTTTAAAAGCTCTGTAAAATCAACATTAATTAAACTCATTTTTATATAATCCCAATAAGGATTTGATTCATCTTCCACTACCGGAGGGTTAATTATTTCTGTTGCATCAGTATCCTCGATTTCTTCAATTACTACCGTTTCATTAATTGTATCAATTTGTTTTAAAGTTTTATCTGAATCAATTTTCCATAGGACAATTTGAACTCCTGAGTATACACCCACACCAATAAAAATTAACATAACTAGAAATACAATAAGTTTATCTTTAGGTATTTTTCTAGCAACAAATTTTCTATCAAATATTACTTTTTCTTTTTCTTCTTTATTTTTATTATTTTCTATATTATTAGTAATTGGTAAAACTTGAGTATCATCAAATATAGATTTTACATTTTTTACTTCTTCTTTATTTTCTTCTAATTCTTCTTCGTAAACTTTTTCTAAGACTGCTTTTAAACTTTTTTTTGGTTCTTTTTTGGGCTCTATTATTTCTTTTTTAGGTTCTTCAGGTTTAGTGGTTTTATTTTTCTTTGTTTTTAGAGATGGCAAAACAACGTCATCTATTTCATCTGGCGTTATTTTATTTAAAACATCATCTTGCTTTATTTTTGCCACCCTTCATACTCCTTTTTTTTATTTATTCATCTAAACTTATGCTAATATTTTTGTGTTTATCCACCGTTAGTTTGCGGTATGTTACACCACAACTATCAAATAATCTTCTTGATGCTATAAAGTTTGTATCATTGTGATATTTATCACTTAAATAAACTACTTCTTTAATACCCGCTTGGATTATTGCTTTAGCACATTCATTACATGGGAATAATGCCACATATATTTTAGCACCTTCAAAATCTCTTTTGTGTCCGCGGAAGTTAAGTATTGCATTAAGTTCAGCATGACATACATATAAGTATTTTGTTTCTAGTGCTTCTCCCTCTCTATCCCAAGGAAAATCACCATCATGAAATCCATTCGGTGCTCCATTATAACCAATTGATAAAATACGATTATCACTACTTACAATGCAAGCTCCCACTTGTGTTGATGGGTCTTTGCTTCTAAGTGCTGAAAGCTTAGCAATTCCCATAAAATATTCATCCCAAGATAAGTAATCTGTGCGATGTTTAACTTTTGTTTCCATATTACTCCACCCTATATAATTTTAGCAAAAAATATAACTAAAATCTAGTATGTTATTATTAGCAGCGAATTTGTATACATTTTATTTTTCAAATTTTTTATTTATTCTTTTTAAACTTGGAGATTTACTAATTGTATCTTCTTGTAAAGTAGGTTCTTTAAAAGTAGTATCTATAGTATCAGTTGCAGTATTATTCTCTACATTAGAAGGAGCAAATACCCCGTTATTAATTACTAATTCTTTTCTTTTTTCTTCTGTTAGAAAAAGCAAATTACCAGTAGTATTTAAAATTGTTAATTCACCATCTTGATAATCATAAGTAATAGTTCCTTGCAAGCCAATTGTATCGATAGATATTGTTTTAGCATTTTGGAGCCTTTCTTTTATCTTTTGGCTAATTAATAAAGCATTTGTAGCAGTTGGATTTTTTTGATATTCAGTGCATTCAAGATTACTCATTTTAGATAATATTCCTAAAACTCCTAAACGATCTAATAAATCCATTTGATTTTTTCTAAGACTCGTAACCATATTAAGAGTTAATGCTAAATTATATCCAGGTATTAAAAGATATGCTAATGATACTTTTCTACCATTAATTTTTAATTCCTCATCTATTTCTTTTAATTTATCTATTTCTATGAAGTATCCTTCATCAGCAGCTCTTTTAATTATATTTAATGATTCTTTTAATATCGTTGTAATACTAATACCACTAGTTATAAGTTCTAAAATAATTAATCCTAAAATAGTTTCCATAATACCTCTCAAATACTAAAAAAACGAACTTAAACGTTCGAGTTATTTTAAATTGGTGCCTGTATCCGGACTTGAACCGGAACTCCATTGCTGAAAATAGATTTTGAGTCTATCGCGTCTACCAATTCCGCCATACAGGCCTAGATAAATTATAACACAAATTTTAAAATTTGTGTTATAATTTGGTCATTTTAACAAATTTAGCTTAATTTAACACCCAAGTTCTTTTTATTTATCTCACTTTTTAGTTTTTCATATTCATTACTTCCCCATGAACTACATACATAGTAAGTTACTCCATTATATTCAAACGTTTTATTATAAGCAGTGTAATAACCTGGATGCTTTGTTTTATCTACATCATCTACTTTAACAAATAAAGGACCATCATATATATTATTCAAAGTTTTATCTAAAACTTCTAAAGAAACATTGTTATCTAATAAACCTTTAATCATCTCTTTTAAAAGTTCACCAATTCCATCAAAAGATCTATTTTTAAATGGTCCTCCATCAAGAAAATATTTTTTGCCAGTCACAATTTTTTTTACTAAATTATTTACATTTTCATTGTTATTATTATCACTAATTTCACAATATTTTGCTAACATTACCTCAAACATTGAGCTAATATTTTTATTATTAAAAACATCTTTTAAAATGTCTGGCATTTCTTTTTTGGCAAATAGTTTTGTCAAACAATCTCTCTCTTCATCGGTTATAATCATATAATAATTTTTAGTTTCTGTAAAACTTGCTAAACAATGAATATAATCATAAATTATATTTCGATTTCTGCTATTTATTGAATAGTTTAAAACATCTTTTAGTACCTTATCATAGATATCTTGATATTTTATTGATATATATTTATTTTCTTTTGCTTTTTTTAAACCATTGGAATCACAATAATAGTATAAAAAAACTCTAATTATTTTGGCTTTAGGATTCTTTTTTTTGACACTTTGATAATACTTTTCTAAATTGTTATATAAAGCTGCTCCGATTTTATTTTCAATTATAATTATATAGGGAATATTATCAATATTTACTTTAATTAGTAAATCAATATTATCTTTTTCCCTCTCTACTACCTCATCTTCATAAGAATAATTAGCATTTTCTAAATCTAATTTACTAAATTCCCCATATTCTAGACTGACTTTCTTTTGGATAAGAATTAATAGTTTTTTTAATGCAAAATCTTCTAAATCCGGATTATTCTTTGGAACCAACAACCACTTTAAAAAATTACTGTGTTTAATTTCCATCCTACTAACTCCGTGAATATTCATAGAGTCTTGATAATTATAAAACTTCTTTAAATATCGATATTCCCAATATTTACTTAATTTATCATCAATCATAATTTCACTCCCAAATATATTATAACATAACTTAATTTTATATGTTATAATGTATAAGAGGTTAGAAAATGAATAAGAATATTTTAAAGAAATTATCATATGGTATGTATATTATTACTAGTAAGAACGCTGATTTATTGGTGGGATGTGTTGCTAATAGTGTAATGCAAATAAATAGTGATACTGTTGCTATTAGCCTAAATAATGATAACTATACAACTAAAGTAATTTTAGAAGAAAAGAAATTTGTCATTAATATATTACCAACAAATACAGAGATTGAGTTAATTAAGACATTTGGTTTTAAGAAAAGTAATGAAGTAAATAAATTTCTAAATGTGTCTTACAAATTAGTTGATGATGTACCTATTATTAATAATACTTGTGGATATATCATTTGTACATTTAATAATTTAGTTAAAACTACTACTCATACAATTATTTTAGGTAAAATTATTAACATGCAAGTAAGCAGCGAATTAGAACCAATGACTTATAAATATTACCAAGAAAACTTAAAGGGCACTACTAATAAGAATGCTCCGACATACCAAGAAGAAAAAAAGACATCAAACAAAAATGTCTTTGTGTGTAAAATATGTGGATATAGATATGAAACAGACTTAGATGAATTACCAGATGATTTTAAATGCCCAATGTGTGGTGTTGGTAAAGAGTATTTTGAAAAAGAATAATACTCTTTTTATTTTGGTATACCATAGATAAATTTAGTTTCATCAAAGAATAAAAAGTTATGTCTTGGATAATATGTAAGTAATGTAAATAATATGTAACAAAGTATTATTAATATAATTGGTAATATTTTGATATTTAATTCATCTAATTTAAGTATTTTATAACCAATAAACTCAACGAAAATATATGTAAGTAGCATTAAAGTTATTGAAATAAACATATTTTCTCCGAATAGTTTATATAAAGGAATAAAGATAATTAAATAAAATGCTACTCCTAAAAATGCTTTACAAACCATTTCGACATAAAAGTTATTGTGGGGTACTTTAAATTTATTCATTAATACTAAACTAATTAGAGAACCAAAGGTAATTACTCCGAATATTATTTTCATGTGTTCCCAGATAGATTCATTTACAGGGAAAAAGATAGCAGTTAAAAAATTAGGAAGTAAGTCATAGACAAAATGCCATAAAAAAGATAGGGTAAAAAACATTACTACATTAATTATTTTTATTTTTTTTAAAGTCACATTATCACCTTACTAATAATATGACTTATTCATGTAAGTTTATCCCTATTTTATCAATTAAATCGAGTATTTGTTCCATACTCATGTAAAATCCTCGTAAATTATTTATATCCCCCATAATGGTATTTATCTTAGAACTATATAAATATACTTCATTGCATGTATTATTATAAATTTCGATATTATCTATTTTAGAATTAGTAAATTTAATGTTATTTAAAGAACTCTTAGTTATTCTTATATCATCTATTTTACTTATTTTATATTCACACTCAGTTAAACTAGAATCTAAATAATCCATAGTAACAACTAATGAATCATCAAATATTACTTTATTTAATTTAGAATTATTAAAACTTGCATTAATAAACTTAGAGTTATAAAAGTCAGTTTTAATGATAGATACATTATCCCAAATACAATTTTTAAATTCACAAGTAATAAATTTTATATTAGAAATATTTAAATCACTGAATGTAATACGTTCAAATATACAATTAGTAAATGTAATATTATCTAGATTATTAAATGTTAAAGTTTCCCCTTTAAATGTTTGATTCTTTGTATCAACTGTTACATCAGTCAGTGTCATTTTTCCTCTTTATAGATAGATGTAAATAATTCTTGTTCTTCTTCATCACTTTTTTTAGTTATGGGAAGTTCAGGAAGATCCCCAAGAGTAGCAAGGCCAAAATAATCTAAAAATTCACTAGTAGTGCGATATAAATTAGGATGTCCTGGCAAGTTACTTTTGCCACTTATTTTAACTAGATCCTTAGCCATTAGTTTTCTTATCATATTTATACTAGAAATTCCTCTTAGTTCATCGACTTCAACTCTCGTTATTGGTTGATTGTAAGCAATTATCGCTAGAGTTTCTAAGGCCGCTTGACTTAGGGTATTAGAAGAGTTTGTAGTAATTAATTTTTGATAATAATCTTTGTGTTCTTGTTTTGTTGTAAGTTTAAAAGCTTCTCCCATAAAACTTATTCTAAGTCCTCTTTCTTCTTTGTTATATTCTTCTCTTAAACTCTTAAGTAATTTTTGGGCTTCACTTTTTTTAATGTCCATAATCTTGCAAATATCATCTAAAGTTAGGCCTTCATCACCCACAACAAAAAGTAATCCTTCTAGTATTGCTTGTTTTTTCATTTATTACACCTTTTCTATTAATATTTCTCCAAAATTATCTTTTTGACTAAGTTTTATTTCTTTATCTTTACACATATCTAAAATAGATAAGAACGTTACAACAATCATTTCTTTCGTATAATCTTCAAAAAGATCAGTAAATAAAACACTCTTACGTTTAGTAATATATTCTCTTATATAATTTTTTCGTTCTTCAACACTTAATTCTTTTCTAGTAATTTTAGTATTTATTGGTTTTTGATAATTAAGTCTTTTTTGTAATTCTAATAAAGCATCTTTAAGTATTTCCGGATCTAAATTACCCTCTAAGTGATTGTCTTCATCTAAAAAGTTTTTCAAATTTTCAGGCACTTTAGTAAAGAACTCTCCTCTTTTTTCTTCTAGTTCTTTAAATACTCCAGTAATACTTTGATATCTTTCATATTCAATTAATTTATTTTTTAAATCTTCTTCACTATTGATACTATATTCACTTTCATTATCGGTATCTTCTGTTTCTAAATTGAGAAGCAAGCGACTTTTTAAATGAATTAGTTCAGCAGCCATGACTAAATATTCACTAGCATTATCTAAATCATTTTTATCAAGGGTATTAATAAATTCTAAATACTTATCAATGATATATTTAGTATCGATTTCATAAATATCCATCTTAGCAGACTTAACTAAATGAAGAAGTAAATCTAACGGGCCTTCAAAATCATTAATACGTAAATTCATAACTACTCCTTTAGTTGCAAGTATAACCGTTAGCTTCTAATTCAAAGTTCATAACTTTAGCATCTGTATTTCTTGGATAGTAGATAATATTATTAAATGTTCCTTCACTTACAGTACTAAGATTTATATCAGTTCTAAATGTTAAAACATTATTTTCAACACTAACTGTTGAAGTTATACCACCGATAGTATTATAAGTTGTTGATAGTGCTTGGTAACTGCTATATAAAGTACTATAGTTTTCATCGGTTGCATTTACTCGGAATATATCTTCAATAGCATATACTTCGTTATTAGTAAGTAAATAGTTAACGGTTTCATAATCTTTAACACATGTTAATGTAGCATTACCATTTTCATCTGGCGTAACGGTATGGGCTGGATATCCATCTTCAGTTATTTGTTCAAAAGAAAGAGAACTTATATTAGCATTTGTTAAATCATATGTTACATTGGTTGTTGCTCCTGATGCAACAGTAGTATCTGACACCATTATTCTTTGAACAAGCATTACATTAGAGTTATACAATTCTAAAAAGTAATTTAATTCTCCAAAATCCAACATTTCTGAACCGTTATTAGTTATAGAAAAAGTTAATTGATTATTAGCAATTGCAAAATTTGATAACACAATATCTCCATCTGTTATTTGCAATTCTGCAGTTAGGTCGTATTTTACTACTTCTTCACCTTCATCTTCATCAGTATCATTACCATCATCAATTCCACTTGGTGTATTAGGAACTGAAGTGGTTGGATTCAAATAATCTTCAAGGTAAACAGAAATATCTGGCAAATAAATTACAGCAGCAACAAATATTGCAAAAATAAAAATAAGCCAAATAACACTACCTTTTTTCTCTTTGATAGTCTTTAAAACTGTTGGAGTTAATTCTTCATCAACAATTACTACTTTTTTCTTTTTTGCCATTATACCATCCCATTTCCATTCTCAATTTAAATTATACTATAAATTCCTTACATTAACAAGAAAAAGGGTCTAGCTTTCCCTAGAACTTTCTTCATTTAAACTTGTTAATATTTCTTTATATATATCTTTTAATTCTTCTTTTTGTTCATCATTTAATTCTTCGTTATTGTATGTGTAACTATCAACTAATTCTTGATGCATATCTATAACTTTACCACCACTTACTGCTGCAAGAGTTGGTGATAATACTCTTCTTACTCCAGTATCGTAAAGATAAAAGCCATCTTCAGATGATACATAATACTCATCTAATCTAGAACCAAAAAAGTTAACAATTTCATAGTAGGCTTCACTACCCTCTTTGGTTTGCTCTGGGATAATACCTTCACCAGGAACAAATTCATCACGGATATCTCTGATATCAACATAATAAATTGTAGCAATATTTTCTTCTTCAGCAGCAGCAATTAGTGTTTCAATTGCTGCTCTAGTTAAAGGACATGATGAATAACCAAATAATACATAAGCATCTTCATTATTTAATATTTCAACTATTTCTTTACCAGTTTTGTATATAAATGGATTATCACTAGGAATACTTATATCAATTACTGATTCATTTGTATCTTCGTAAGTAAGGCCATTATATTGTTCAAAGTCTTGCTTAAATTTCTCAGCATCTGTAAGCACTTCTTCTTTATGATTTATAACTAAAAATATACAAAGCCCAATAACTAAAAGGACACATAAACCAATAACTATATATAATACTTTATTTTTCAT